>CAUJEY010000325.1 GCA_963169325.1 Bacteroidota bacterium | reverse complement strand
TTAGTTGTGTTTAGTTCTTAGTTCGTCATTGTTCGTCTTTTCGTCATTGGTCGTCATTTAGTCTTTGGTCGTCTTTTCGTCATTGGTCGTCATTTCGTCATTGGTCGTCATTTCGTCATTGGTCGTCATTTCGTCATTAGTCGTGATTAGTCGTCATTGTTTTGGAATTGACCACATTGATCTCATTGACCACATTGATCTCATTGACCACATTGATCTCATTAACCACATTGATCTCATTGACCACATTGATCTCATTCATTTTTTGGTCTCCAATAATGCCATTGAGGATAAGAATGTTCAATTTTGCGACCCATCTCACAAATATCTGCTTATCATGAAGAATAGTCTCTTTTTATGCTTTTTTCTGACCATTTTTTGGTTTGCCTGTAAAAACGACGGGGTCGAGTCTGTGCAGGAAATACGCAAGGGCAACGGCCCGAACAGTACTCTGATCCGCAACCCGGCATCGGCCGATTTACCGTTAGACACCAACAAACTGGCCCGAATCAGCTACATCGAGCCAGAGTTTAACTTTGGTGAAGTGAAAGAAGGTGCTATAGTGGAACACACGTTCGAGTTTACCAACTCTGGAAATATTCCACTGACTATTTTAAATGCCCGTTCGAGTTGCGGTTGTACCATACCGGAATGGTCGGACGATCCGATCCCGCCCGGCGGCAAAGGAAGCATTACCGCGAAATTTAACACAGAGGGCAAACTTCGGGAACAAAGCAAGACCGTTTATGTCACCGCGAATACGTATCCGAATGAGACAAAAGTAGTGTTGCGGGGCGTGGTACACGCGCAGTAAACTATCTTTGCGGCTGTCGCCCAAACAGGCGATTTCATTAGACTTGTTGCAGTGGGCGGCTTTGGCGAGAAAAAAACTCTTTTCCCGCCTGGCTTCGTTAAATTTTTCGCCGAATATACCCGATTTCGACTGCAAAATTTGCCTAACCAGTCGAAAAAATGGCGTTTTTTCTCACTCAAAGCCGCCACCGCAACAAATCTATTCAACACTTTGTCGCGATGGAGACTCAATCGAACAATGATTGGCGCGTACTGACCAGCGTTATTTATCGCAAGCCCAGGGATTCGAAAATCTTCGGATCGGTAGAGTTTGATGTAACGGAGGTAGAGGCTTTTATCAACGCCAGACGGCAAACCGGCCTGAAAATCACCCTGACCCACATTTTTATGCTGGCGCTCGCCCGGGGCATACGGGAAGAGGCGCCGGAGATCAATTCCTATGTTCGCCGGGGCCGGATCATACAACGCAACAGCGTCGATATCTCCCTTACTGTGCTGCTCGGCGGCGGCCAACAATTGACTTCGGTTAAAATTGCCGGCGCCGAACGCCTCAGCCTCCGGGAACTCAGCGTACGCTTACAAGCAGAGATACAGAACGCCCGTAAAGGGCAGGGTACGGAGATCAAACGGGTAAAAAACTTAGTAATCCGAATACCCTGGCCCTTACGCCAGTGGGTCGCCGATCTGATCAGGTGGTTGACTGTCGACTGGGGCATTCCGCTGCCTTTTTTGGGTGTTTCACCCGAAAGTTTTGGATCTTTTTTACTTTCTAACCTCGGCAGTATCGGATTAGATGTCGGCTATCCCGCCCTGGCGCCGTTTTCCAATGTCGCCATGGTAGTCAATCAAGGCAGCGTCAGCACCAAGGCCGTAGTCGTAGACGGGCAAATCGTGCCCCGCCGCATGATCACTATCAGCGCAGCGCTGGACCATCGCGTGGTGGATGCCGCACAAGTCGGGCGGTTATTCAACTATGTACGGCGTATTTTGAAAAAGCCGGAAGTGCTGGAAGAAACGCCTTGTTTTGTGGCGTGAACTACGGACGTAATGTTCGCCGCTACCCTACCCTGTTGGGTTGGGGTATTCAATAGTCCAGAGGAGGCCTGGGGAATATCGAATGTCGAACTTCAATATTCAATAACATTCGATACTCTCCAGGCCTTCATGGTGAAACACCCCTCACCGAATCATCACCTCATACGGCAACCTTGCCTGAATCCCCTGATTTTTTCGGAAATCCTGCAAGGTTTTATACACCGGGTACATGTCACCCAGTTCGTTGCGGATCAGGTAGGCGCGAATGGCGTCGTCGCCGTCGGTGCTGCGGTCGAATTTTTCGATCAGTTGTTCAATAGCAGTTTTGGTGCGCGGGAATTCAACGGTGCGGTATTTTTCCAGTCCGGCTAATTTAGCGGCCGCGCTCATGGCACGGTCGAGGCCGCCGAGATCGTCTACCAGGCCTATTTCTTTGGCCTTGGCGCCGTCCCATACCCGGCCTTGTGCTATGGCGTCGATTTGTTCCACTGTTTTTTTCCGGCCTTTGGCCACTTTTTTCAGGAAATCCTGGTAAATCCATTCCACCCGGCCCTGGATCATGGCTGACTCCTCGGGAGAAAAGTCGTACATCGGCGTACCGAAAGCCGAAAAACGCCCGGTGCGCACGGTATCAGCAGTGATGCCGAGGTTTTCTTTCATGGTTTTTTGCAGGATAGGCACCACGCCGAATACGCCGATAGAACCGGTGAGCGTACTGGGTTCGGCAAAAATACTGTCGGCCTGGCAGGCGATGTAATACCCGCCGGAAGCCGCCAGGTCGCCCATGCTCACCACCACGAATTTGCCGGCTTGTTTGCACAGTTGTATCTCGCGCAAGATGTTTTCGCTGGCCAGCACGCTTCCGCCCGGGGAGTTGATGCGCAGCACGATGGCTTTTATATGGTCATCGCTCCGTATCTGGCGCAGCATTTTTACGTATTTGCCATCATAAATATCGCCCGGATCGCCTTTTTCACCATCGTTAATACTGCCTTCGGCAAATACCAGCGCGATTTTGTCTTTAGACGAATAGTCCAGTTTTTTCACCCGGGAGTCGAAGTAGTTTTCGATGCTGACGCGATTCAGTTTATCGTCCTTACCCAGGCCTATTTTATTTTTCAACAGATCGAAAGCCTGATCTTCGTAAGCAATCCGATCAATCAAGCCACTTTTAAGGGCGCTTTCGGCACTGCGGCCCTCAAATGCGTCGGCGAGGCGCCGCAGTTCGGCCTCCGGAATATTGCGGCCGGCACTGATGTCGCTGATCATAACATCGTATAGCGCCGTGATATATTCGCGCATTTGCAGGCGGTTTTCATCGCTCATCTTGTCCAACCGGAGTGGTTCGGTGGCGCTTTTAAATTTGCCAGCGTAGAAAATCCGCATTTGTACGTCCAGTTTGTCCAACATTCCTTTAAAAAACAGGATCGTGCTGGACAGGCCCCGAAAATCTACCGCCCCGATGGGGTTGAGTAAAATACTGTCGGCAGCAGTGGCGATGTAGTACGCATTCTGGGTGTACAAATTCGCGTAGGAAACGATAAACTTTCCGGATGTTTTAAAATCCAGCAGGGCGTCGCGCAGTACCGTGGAGGTCGCTTTACCGGCCGACAAGTACATGGCGTTGATATAAATTCCCTTGATATCGGGGTCTTCCTTGGCTTGCTGTATGGTTTTTACCATATCGGTCAAACCGATGACGCTTTTTTGATCAAAGTTGAAAGGATCCAGTGGCAGGTTATTGGTTTTTTCCGGAACGGGGTTTTCAAACTTCAGTTCCAGCACGGAATTCGGTTTGATCGTTACTTTTTCTTTTTCGGACGCTTTGCTGGCAAATCCGGTAATGGTCCATATTCCGATAAAAAACAACAAAATGAGCGCCAGGAAAGTACCCAGACAGGAAGCGAAAAGAAATCTAAAAAATTGGTTCATAATAAGAATGGGTTGAACCGGCAGGGCAAAATGCCGCATTACTTTGTTTAAACTGTTAAAGTACTGCAAAGGAAAAAAGTCCATCACCGACCGTTGGTAAATTTAGATAAAGGGCAGCATTTGAAGGATGTAGCACGGGCTGAAGGAGGTCGGCGGATAAATGTTTTACCGGCACGCGGAAACAAATTCATCCGTCTTGTTGAATTGTAAAACACCGGATAAAGATTTATACCGGGTTAACTCAATGGCCGGCGGTAAAAGCGGTACATTTCGCCGTGTAAATTTAAAGATAAGCAGCATAATCCCCTTCCGTATGCTCTGGTTCTGAAAATTCAAGCTATTAATCTGAAAACAAACCCTCTCTTGTTACGGATGACTCGTACAACCTTTTCCATTTTATTCCCCTTCCGCTTCCTGCCCGTATTTTTATTGATGAGCGGTTACACCTTATCGGGCCAAAGTTTACAGGTAACGGATGCCGCAACAACGCCGTTTACCACCCAAAATCTCATCTCGAATGTTTTTCTTGGCGATGGTGTGGAAGTCACCAACGTTGCGTTCACTGGCCAGCCGGTATCAGTCGGGTATTTTAACGGAGGGCAGACGGCTGTCGGCCTGGAACGGGGAATCGTGCTGACAACCGGAGTGGTGGAAACGGATTTAACCGCATCGCCGATTCTTATTGGCTGTGATGCCTTGGGGACAAGTTTCGCCGGCGAAACCGTTCAGTCTTTTCAACAATTTGATACGGACCTGGCCCTGTTGTCAACGGGAACATTTTGGGACCTGACCACCTACACCATCACCTTCGTGCCGACCGCCGATACGCTGCGATTTCGTTATTGTTTTGCGTCGGAAGAATACCCGGAATTTTCCTGTAGTCAGTTCAATGATGTTTTCGGTTTCTTTATTCAGGGCCCCGGTTACCCTGTTCCCACAAATATTGCCCTGATCCCCGGCACAGCCCTTCCGGTAGCCATTAATAATTTGCACCCGGAGAACTTTATTTTTCCGCCTTGTCTGCCGTTTAACCAGCAATACTACATTGACAATGACTTTTCCTCCAGCCAGCCCACCTACGATGGATTGACCCAGGTTTTTACCGCCGAGGCTATCGTTATTCCCTGCCAAACCTATACCATAAAACTGGTTGTCGCTGACGTCGGAGATAATTCACATGATTCCGCCGTTTTTCTGGAGGCGAAAAGTTTTGGTACAGGCTCGTTGCGCACAACGGTAGCCACGCCTGGCGCCGATGGAACGGTTACAGAAGGCTGTGTGGAGGGGGTACTGACATTTCGTTTGCCCACGCCGGCAACTGCCGACTTTCCTATCGACTACAAAATTATCGGTTCGGCAACCAACGGGATCGACTACCAACTCATTCCGGCAGGTTTGTTCATTCCGGCAGGCCAAACAGAAGTTAGTATTCCCATTGTTGCGCTGGAGGATAATCTGGCAGAAACCGGCGAGTATATTGCCGTGGACGTCCGTCGCGATCCCTGCAACCGGGATACTTTACAAATATTTTTACGAGATAATGGTATCCTGCCACCGGACTTGCCCGCCGACACCACCATTTGTACCGCCTTGGTGGCACTGGATGGAACACTGCCTGTGCCGCTGCCGCAACCGCTTCAGTTTGCCAATTCCACCGATGTCGGCATTTCACCAGTCGGTCAGGCCGTGTTTTCTGCTATCAATGTGTTCGGCGTATTGCCAACCACGCTGCAACCGGGTATGATTCGTTCGGTTTGCGTGAATATTACCCACGGTTGGGCAGACGACCTGGATGTTTATCTGATTGCGCCCGGCGGGCAGTTTCTCGAATTGATGACCGACTGCGGCGCTGCGGGAAAAAACTTTGTCAATACCTGTTTTACTCCGGCTGCTACAGCAAAAATTGGCCAGGCAACAGCCCTGAACGCCCCTTTTACGGGTGAATGGCAGCCTGAAGGCCCCTGGTCCGATCTGTGGAGCGGCGCGTTTCCGGTAAACGGACCATGGCGCCTGCAATTAAGAGACGATCAGAATGGAATTGTCGGCACCCTGAATGACTGGTCCATCACTTTTGAGCCGCTTTATGATATAAAATACGAATGGTCGCCGGCAAACGGGTTGACCTGCGCTACATGCCCGGTCACAACAGCCAACCCTGCTGCAACAACACAATACAAACTGCGCGCCACGGATACTTACGGTTGTATGGTGGAAGACTCGGTACAAGTGAAGGTCGAGCAAGTGCTGGCGGCTCCGGTAGTCAATTGTAACGGCTTCCTCAATAACAACGTCAGTTTTTCCTGGAACACGGTACCCGGCGCTTCCGGGTATGAAGTGAATGTGAATGGGACCGGCTGGGTTATTCCGTCCGGATCCACTACCCACCAGATCAACAACCTGCCACCCGGATCAAATGTGACGATTGAGGTTCGGGCAAACGCTATCCCAGGGGCGGTTTGTAATAGTCTAATTGGATCGGCCTTATGTTCTGCTTGTCCGGAAGTAACCATTACGCCCACCAACGTCACCTGTTTTGACGGTGATAACGGCGCAGCATTAGCCACACTTACCGGAGGCGTCGCGCCGTTTACCTATATGTGGAGCGATCCCACCAATCAAAGTGGCCCTTCAGCGGTCAACCTGAAAGCGGGAACATATACGGTTACCGTCACGGATGCCGACGGCTGTTCCGTCACCGCGAGCGTTACGCTCACGCAGCCGCCCAACCTGGCCATCAGCGTGACCGCCAGCCTGGCTAAGTGTTTTGGCGAAGCCAGTGGCATGGCCACTGTGGCTGCCTCGGGCGGGGTCGGGCCCTATCAGTTTGCCTGGAGCAACATGCAAACCGGTCCGATTGCCACCAACCTGTTGGCCGGCACGTATGCCGTTACGGTCACGGATGCCGTGGGGTGCCCCAAAACCTCTTTCGCCCTGATCGGACAACCCCTGCAAATTATGGCGAACATCACCACGGTGGCGGTCACCTGTAACGGCGGCGCCAACGGCTCGGCAACCTTAACGGCTTCCGGTGGCACGCCGCCCCTTGCATTTAAATGGAGCGATCCGGCCGGCCAAACAACGGCCACCGCCGGCAACCTGACCGCCGGCGTCTACACCGTCACGATCACAGATAAAAACAACTGCACCGTTACCCAAACCGCCACCGTGACAGCTCCGCCGGCCATTCAACTGACACTTTCCGGTACCGATCTGACCTGCAACAACACACCTGCCGGATCCGCCACAGTATTGGCCGCCGGAGGAACCGGTGTTTTTACCTACAAATGGAGCGCCCCGGGCGGGCCGACAACGCCAACGGCAAATAATCTGGCCGCCGGATTATACACGGTGACGGTAACGGACGGCAATAATTGCTCCTCTACCGGTAGCATTACGATCAACCAGCCCCCTGCACTCAGTCTTTCCATATCCAATCAAAATGTAACCTGTTTTGACGACGACGACGGCCGGGCCACGGTTACCGCCGGCGGTGGCGCCGGAAATTACACTTTTAAGTGGAGCGATCCGGCGGCACAAACCGTCGCAATGGCCGTCAACCTCAAAGCCGGCATTTACACGGTAACGGTTACGGATATGAACGGCTGTTCCAACACGGCCAGCGTTACCCTGACTCAACCGACAGACCTGACCGTAAACGTGGTGGCCTCTTTAGCCAATTGTTTTGGCAGCGCCACCGGATCGGCTACTGTTTCCGCTTCCGGCGGAACGGGCCCATACCAATTCGCCTGGAGCAACATGCAAACAGGACCCGCTGCAACCAACCTGGCCGCCGGAACCTATACCGTGACTGTCATTGACGCTGCTGGCTGTGATAAAACTTCTTTTGCACTCATCGGACAACCGGCGGCTCTTACAGCGAATACCACAGCCGTTGCGGCCACCTGTAAAGGCAATTCCAATGGATCGGCAACCGTAACCGCCACGGGCGGCACCCCGCCACTCGCTTTTAAATGGAGCGATCCGGCCGGACAAACAACCGCCACCGCCGGCAACCTGGCTGCCGGTGCTTATACCGTTACGATTACGGATAAAAACAATTGCACCCTCACCCAAACCGCCACTATCACAGAACCGACGGCCATTCAACTCGGCGTTATCGGCCAAAACCTGAACTGCAACGGTGTCCCTACCGGTTCTGCAATAGCAACGGCTTCCGGCGGAACAGGCACGCTAAATTATAAATGGAATGACCCTGCCGGCCAAACCACTGCCACAGCCGCAAATCTGAATGCCGGCGCCTATACGGTCACGGTAACCGACGCCAACGGTTGCTCTGCTACCAGCAGCGTTTCGATCACGCAGCCACCGGCGCTAAGCATATCCGGAACCGTTCAAAATATAACCTGCTTTGGGAGTAATAATGGGCAGATCAACACCACCGTGCAAGGCGGCACGACACCTTACCTATTTAAATGGAGCAGCAATGAAACCAGTCCGGGTATTTCCAACAAGCCGGCCGGCACTTACACGGTGACGGTAACTGACGCCGGGGGATGCACTGCTGTTTTCTCCGGTTCCATTACCCAGCCGCCAGCCCTGGCGGTAACCGCAGAAAGTCAAAATATTCGTTGTTTCGGACAATCGACCGGTTCGATTCAACTCAACATTTCTGGCGGCACCGGCACTTACCAGGTGGCCTGGGCCGGTCCGGGTGGTTTCACCGGAAACGGAACGGCATTAAACAACTTAGCCGCCGGCGGATATGCTGCCACCGTAACCGATGCTGCGGGTTGTACACTTGTGCAATCCGTGACATTAACACAACCTGCCGCCTCCTTATCTGTCGTTATTCCACCACCGCCTGTAACGATCTGTTTTGGCGCGAACAACGGTTCTGTGCACGTCGTGGGCGGCGGCGGCACCCTGCCATACAATTTTTTATGGAACAACGGCCAGACGAGCGCCACTGCTAAAGACCTTGCCGCAGGTATTTATACCGTGACTGTGACCGACGCAAACCAATGCACTATCACGACTTCCGCCACGGTTACTCAAAAAGAAAAAATAATGGCCGTTGCCAAAAGTGGCACGGTGGACTGCTTCGGCAGCGCCGACGGCACCGCACAAATCACCGGGGTCTTTTATGGCGCCACACCGGCAAACCTTAGTGATTTTACATACATCTGGAGCACGATTCCACAACAAACCGGCCCAATGGCTTTCGGGTTGCTGGCCGGACAAACGTACACGGTAACCATTACAGATGCTTCCGGCTGCACGGCCACTCAAACGGCGAGCATCGCCAGCTTACCACCGGTCACGGCAACAATTGTATCGACGAACAATCCTGCTTGTTTTAACAGTGCTGACGGTTCGGCTATCGCCACCGGAGCGGGCGGTGTTCCGCCGTACACTTATACCTGGAGTACCGACGTGCCCGCCGCTGTCGATTCGCTGGCCCAAAACTTGTCCGGCGGTGTTAACTACCGTGTGACGGCTACCGATGCCAAAGGTTGTACCGGCGTCGCCGATGTATT
>CAUJEY010000324.1 GCA_963169325.1 Bacteroidota bacterium | reverse complement strand
ATCGAAACATCGAACCCAACGAAAGATTTACCACTATACAAAACTCTGGCTATGGCTCACGTAGTATCTGCCGCTGAAACGTTGGAAAACAAACTTACCCAGGAATTGGGTTATGATGATCAGTTTCACGAGCATCATCATGGTGATAAGTTCCAGTCGAACTTTTTGACCACTTATATTTTTAGTACCGACCACAAGATTATCGGCCGGCAATTTTTGATGACTGGTATATTCTGGGCGCTCATGGGCGCCGGTATGTCCATAATTTTCCGCCTGCAATTGGGTTTTCCGGAAGCTGACATGGCTTGGCTGCGGCCGATTCTGGGCAAATGGATCATGGTGAATGATGCGGGTATCGGCAAACTTGATCCAGAGTTTTATTACTCTTTGGTAACGATACACGGTACCGTCCTGGTGTTCTTCGTGTTGACGGCCGGGTTGAGCGGCACCTTTTCCAATCTGCTTATTCCGCTACAGATTGGCGCCCGCGACATGGCTTCTCCACTATTGAATGCTTTCTCGTACTGGTTTTTCTTCTTAGCCAGTGTGGTGATGTTTCTCTCGCTTTTCCTGAGCACCGGGCCGTTTTCCGGTGGCTGGACGGCTTACCCGCCTTTAAGCGCGTTGCCGCAGGCCTCTGACGGTTCTGCGGGGGGTATGACCATGTGGATTGTTGCCATGGCGATGTTTATTGTTTCTGCTTTATTGGGCGGGATCAACTACGTCACGACAGTACTGAACTTGCGTACCAAAGGCATGAACATGTGGCGGATGCCGCTTACAATATGGGCATTCTTTATTACGGCCATCTTGGGCGTATTATCCTTTCCCGTGCTTTTTTCCGGGGTGTTGTTGCTGATGTTCGACAGGAGTATGGGCACTTCGTTTTACCTGAGTGAGATAGTCGTTGGGGGCCAGATACTGGATCGTGTCGGCGGTAGTCCCATTTTGTTCCAACACCTGTTTTGGTTCCTGGGACACCCGGAGGTGTACATCATCATCCTGCCGGCAATGGGTATTGTATCCGAAGTGCTTTCTGTGAATGCCCGGAAACCTATTTTTGGCTATCGCGCTATGGTGCTGTCCATTCTCGCCATTGCTTTCCTTTCGTTTATCGTTTGGGCGCACCACATGTTTATGTCCGGCGTGAATCCATTTATCAGTAACTTTTTTGTCGTCTTTACCCTGATTATTGCCGTACCCTCTGCCGTAAAAGTATTCAACTGGATTTCAACCGTGTACGGTTCTAATTTCAGGTTCAATTCGGCTAGTTTATTTGCATTGGGTTTTGTATCGATGTTTATTTCCGGTGGTTTAACGGGTATCTTTCTCGGCAACTCTGCTATCGACATTCAATTGCACGATACCTACTTCGTGGTGGCACACTTCCATATTGTTATGGGTATTGCGGCGTTTTTTGGAATGTTTGCCGGTATCTACCATTGGTTCCCGAAAATGTTCAGTCGTTTTATGAATGAAACCCTGGGCAAAATTCACTTCTGGGGTACTATGATCGGCGCGTATGCCATTTTCTGGCCCATGCACTACACGGGTATGGCGGGCGTACCGCGGCGTTATTACGACGGTGGCGCTTCTTTCGATGCTTTCCGTCACTTCGACGATCTGAACAAGTTTATTACGGTAGCTGCTATCATCGTGTTCTTTCTCCAGATCATTTTTGTGATCAATTTCTTCTATTCCATTTTCAGCGGACGTAAACTGACGGAGAAAAACCCATGGGGCGCAAATACATTGGAATGGACGACGCCGATTAAGACCGGACACGGTAACTGGCCCGGTAATATTCCCACGACTCAGCGCTGGGCGTATGATTATGGTAAAGGTGGCGAGGAGTTTATTCCACAGTATATACCACTGAAAGAAGGGGAACACGATCACGGCCATTAGACATTGGTTTAAAAAAGTTTTATAAGCGTTTATAAAGGTTTAGAGCAGGTTTATAACAATGGAGCGCAATCCGGCACAACAACTTTCGATTTGGGCGAATTTGACGCAGGCAATGGCTGATTTTGGCTTGCTGGTGAAGTTTAAGTTGTCCATCATGGTACTTTTTTCTGCCCTTATGGCTTATGCTATTGCCGGGGCAGGACAAGCAAATTGGGTCGGGTTCACGCTCCTTGCTATCGGAGGGTTTTTAGTGACCGGTGCTTCAAATGCTTTGAACGAGGTTTTGGAACGCGATTATGACCGCTTGATGCCGCGAACGGCCAATCGTCCCGTGGCTACAGGCCGAATGAGTGTGTCCAACGCGGTATTGCTTGCAGGCCTGATGGCGCTTTTTGGTGTATCTATATTATCGCTATTCAATCCGCTGACCGGCTTTTTGGGGATGCTGTCGCTGATTAGCTATGCGTTCATTTACACGCCTTTGAAACGTTCGTCCCCACTGGCTGTAGCAGTTGGTGCGGTTCCCGGAGCGCTACCGCTGGTTATCGGATGCACTGCTTGGGATGGTGTGCTGACGAACACGGCACTGATGTTGTTTACGATTCAGTTTCTCTGGCAGTTTCCGCATTATTGGTCTATTGCCTGGTTGGCTGACGAAGATTATAAACGCGCCGGATTTTTTATGCTTCCGTCGCGCAATGGGGAGAAGAACTCCACTACGGGGTTCCTGTCGTTTTTGTTTTGTATTGCGATGCTGGTCAATGCTTTGCTGGGATACTGGCTTGGTTTTAGCGGGTTTATCGCCACGCTTGCTTTGCTTGCTCTGAATGCCTTTTTTGCTTGGAGGAGTTGGCAATTGTACCGGACCTGCACACGCGAGGCGGCGAGGCGGCAAATGTTTGCTTCTTTTTTGCACTTGCCGTTGTCGTTAATCGTATTGTTATTGGATAAAATTTAAGAAAAATAAGCACAATCTTATGGGTGCAGTTGTTTCTGAATACAATCAAAATAAAATTCACCAGCACAAACTTGCGCTGTGGGTGGGTATCGCTACGATCATTATGATGTTCGGGGCGTTCACCAGCGCTTATATTGTTCGCCGGGCAGCCGGCAACTGGTATGAATTTAAACTGCCGGATATATTTTTTCTGAATACTTTGGTCATTCTGGCCAGTAGCGTAACGCTCCACTGGTCGTACCGGTCTTTTGTAAAGGGAATGGAAACCCGCTACAAGGTATTGCTCCTGACCACTTTTGTGCTCGGTCTGGCATTCGTCATACTCCAATATCAGGGGTGGAAAGCCATGAATGCAATGGGCGCCACTTTTACGGTTAACCCATCCAGTTCATTTGTTTTTGTGATCTCCGGATTACATGCTGCGCACGTGCTGGGAGGCGTTGCCGCATTGATAGTGGCTATGGTTCATGCGTTTTATCTGCCGTTCAAACCAACAGCCCGTCGCAAATTGCGATTTGACCTGGTGGTTCAATACTGGCATTTTGTAGATATACTTTGGGTATATTTAGTCGTATTTTTTATGATTCAATCCTGAAAAACGGAAACACTTAACGATCCTACTACCTATCAATAACTGTTGATTATGGCAGAAACATCTGTTACACACGCACACGAAATGCACGAACACGATCACTCGGAGGAAGCACAACTCTGGGAAGGCGCGAAAGAGCCGTTTAAGGCGAGTTACGGCAAACTAATGATGTGGTATTTCCTACTGTCCGATGCGTTTACGTTCGCCGGATTTTTGATTGCCTATGGCGCCCTTCGTTTCAGTATGCCGACCTGGCCGGAACCGGACTTTGTATTCGGTTCACTTCCTTTCGTGCAGGCACACTGGCCGTTGATCTTTGTAACCTTTATGACCTTCGTCCTGATTTTCAGTTCGGTTACGATGGTACGCGCCGTGCAGGAAGGGCACCGCGAAAACCAAAAAGGGGTTGTTTTCTGGATGCTGCTGACCATTTTGGGTGGGGCTACCTTCCTGGGATCTCAAGCCTACGAATGGACGACGTTGATCGTTAAGGAAAACATGAGCTTGAGCCAAAATCCGTTTGGCCGGCATATCGCCGATGGCGTATACCTGAATGAAAATGGTTCCGAGGCTAAAAAGCCCGATGGTTCACCCCTGGAGTTTCATAAGGGTGAAAGTTATCTCATGCATATTCATGACGGCCACCCTACCGGCCTGGTTTTTCACGATGCTTCACAGCGGGGTGAAAAGATGGTCCAGCATGAGGGAACCAAAATAAAATATACCACGGGCGCTTATGCCGGACAGGTACGGGAAGCAGAAATGGGACCGAAAGCTTTCGGTGCTCTGTTCTTCTTTATTACCGGCTTTCACGGTTTTCACGTATTTTCCGGTGTGTTGTTTCTGACAATTATCATGATCAATGCTGCCGGCGGCGTGTATGCGGCCCGGAGAAACGGTTATGAGATGGTGGAAAAAATTGGACTATACTGGCACTTTGTGGACTTGGTTTGGGTGTTCGTGTTCCTGGTTTTTTACTTGTTATAAAAATTTAACTGTCTCACCAATCTTACTGTTTTAAAAAATGGCTGGACATCAAACTTATGAAGAGCAAAAAGCGCTTGTCTTTTATGGCTTGAAGCTGCTCGGCGCCATCACAATAGTAGAAGTTTTAGTTGCCTTGTTAGCTAAAGGGCATCTGGTACATGGTATTAAGTTCTCCGAAGGCTTCGGGCATTACCTGTATATGTTGCTTATGATTGGCTTTTCACTGTACAAAGCGTACTTTATTATCTTTTTCTTTATGCACATGGCTTATGAAGTGCGCGGATTGGCCATGAGTGTGTTGCTACCTACAGGGCTGTTGGTATGGGCTATCATTGCCTTTTTCCAGGAAGGTAGTTCTTGGGGCGCTCGCAGGGAACTGATCAAAGAAAAAAATGAAGAGATTATCAAACCAGTCCCGGCAAGTCAACCGCAAGGTTATTGGCTGCCCGGCATCACCGAACAAAACAAAGGGTAAAATATCGGAGGCGGGGCAACAAAACCCCGCCTTTTTTGTTGAGCGTCAATAATCTAATGTGTTTTTACTATGAGTGAAAAAGTGTCGGACAAACGCAAAGCATTCATTTTTGTCGTTCTGTTCGTGATATTAGTTGTGTTGCCGGCGGGTTCTTGGTTTTATCTTCGGGGTGGACTTAACTGGCGTAAAGCAGCACAGGCTGAGTTGCAGGATTATGGAAAAATCAGGAGTGCGTCCATTATTTATGCGGATGGTACCAAAGAAAATCTGCTCAAAGAGAAAATTTGTGTGCTGCATTTTTTTGGACCAAACCCCGACCTGACATTGGAGAACCGTGCTATTTTACAAACAGGGGAGCGATTAGTGCAACAATTTGGATATAAAGGCGGCAATGAGGAAAACTTTTTCCGGTTAGTAATGATTGCCGAAGGCGGGACGGCTGAATTCAAAACCCTTGCACAAACATTACCTACTGCCAATTTAGTCAACTGGGTGTGGACCGGTGGTATGGGTTCCTGGCGCACTATTCTGGTCAATGGTTACGATGCCTATTGCCAGAAAAACGGCATTCAGCCTTCTGCGGAATATTTTGCACTCTCCGATACATCCGGCACTATACGCCGTTTCTACAATGCCCTGGATGAAAAAGAGATCGGCCGTATGGTAGAACATATTGCTTTATTGTTGCCCAATAAGTAAACACGAATTATGAGTGTGCAAGAAAGGAGCGACAACTCCACTGATGAAAGCAGGAAGCTGGAAAAACGACTCAATATCGTAGCCTATATCGTGTCGGTAGTGGTGCTGGCCCTGGTGGTTTTGATGCGCCGGATAAAAATCGACTTGGGTATCGACTTTAGTTTTTTACCCCCGGTTCATGCAAGTCTGAATGCCGTGGCAGCCGTTTTTCTGCTGCTGGCCTACTATTTTATCCGGAATAAAAATGTGGAAGCGCATCGCCGGTCTATTTATGCCGCATTCGTTTGTTCCGCATTGTTTTTGGTTTCGTATGTGTTGTATCACTTCACTACTGCAGAAACCCGTTTCGGGGGTGAAGGCTCAGTTCGGTACGCATATTTCTTTTTGCTGATAACGCATGTTGTACTGGCGGCCGTAATCCTGCCGTTCATCTTACTTACCTTTAACAGGGCTTACACCGGCCAATATGCCCGGCACCGTAAAATGGCCCGTTGGGTCTTCCCTGTATGGTTATATGTAGCGATTACGGGTCCGATATGTTATCTGATGCTCAAGCCTTATTATTAGAAGAAAGTTATAAATCTGTATAATATGAAAAAGATATTTAAAACGGGTTTGGCACTGGCGATATTGACGCTGTTATTTTGCTTTATTACGTCCGATCTTTCTGCGCAATGTCCGATGTGTAGGATGTCGGCCGAATCGAACATGGCCAACGGCGGTACCGACGGGCGTGGGTTGAATACCGGTATACTTTACATGTTGTTCCTGCCGTACCTGCTGGTGGCAACCATCGGATTTTGGTGGTGGCGTAACCGCAAAAATCAGGCGGAAGACATGAAAGGTACTGCTTGAGAAAACTTATAAAAAAAGCGCCATCCCCTTAAATACTGCGGATGGCGCTTTTTTTAATATTTAGATTCTTATTACCTGAAGGTATAACGGGCGCTAAAGGCACCAAGACCGCCTTGGAATCTGGAATATCCATTGTAAAAATTGCTACCCACAAAGATCGTTGGCATTATGTCTGCAGATAGATTAAGTGGAATACTTGCAAATTTATAATCCACTCCACCTACGGCCAATATGCCCAGCGAGGTTGAAGCATAATCATTATTAATATCGTAGTTCCAAAAGTAAAATGCCGCACCGCCTCCAATGTACCATTTAAAGCCTTCAATAGAGCCAATTGGGAAGTGGTGTTGATACGTAGCGCCAACAGTAGCCCAGCCATAACCGGTATAACCCCGATAACCTGCAAAGGCTTCAATTGCCCCGGGCTCGCTGATAAAATGTTTAAAGGAAACTGATGTCGGCAAACCAAGTCGTAATCCGATAGCCGATTTGTAGGTGGATTGGGAATAGGCGGCAATAAAGCAGCCAAGTACCAGAGTGAGGGTAAGCAGTAATTTTTTTGTACGCATGTTTTCCGATTTTAGATTGTTTGTGCCGCAAATCTACTCATTTTTGACTTTATGAAAATAGCCGTTTTCCCTGGATCTTTTGATCCCATCACCATTGGTCATGTGGACATGGTTAAAAGGGCGTTGCCGCTGTTTGACGAGATAGTAGTGGCCGTAGGTGTCAATTCGACCAAAAAAAATTTATTTTCGCTGGAGCAACGATTGGAATGGCTGCGCCAGGTTTTTGCTGAATATCCTAGCGTAAAAGTGGACTACTTCGAGAAACTGACGGCGCACTACTGCCTGCGCATCGGGGCGCGGTATCTGCTTCGGGGCCTTCGCAACGGATCTGATTTTGACTATGAAAAAACGATTTCTCAGTTGAATCATATTGTTGGAGGCGGTATCGAGACGGTTTTTCTCATCGCTCAACCCGAATTCTCCCATATCAGCAGCACAATCGTGCGCGAAATCATCGTCGGAGGTGGCGACGCTGCTCCTTTTATTCCCAAAGAAATCCAGATTATTGCATGAAGTTTGTCACTGATCGTCATTTCGACATTGATCGTCATTGATCGTCATTGATCGTCATTTCGTCATTGATCGCCATTAGAAATTCATCATTCATCATTTATAATTCATCATTAAAGATATGCCCGACGCCATTTTTTCCGTACCCGTACCCGTAAATGAACCGGTTTGGAATTATGCCCCCGGCTCTCCTGAAAAGATCGCCCTCAAAAATGCTTTGGCAGAAGCCAGGGCCGTTCAAAAGGACGTACCCATGTTTATCGGCGGTAAACCCGTTTTTTCCGAAGATAAAGTTGGCATACATCCGCCGCATGAACGTGCCCATACGTTAGGCCACTATTCGAAGGGCAATTCAAGCCATGTAAAAGCGGCTATCCAGGCTGCCCTCGCGGCAAAACCGGCCTGGGAAGCCATGCCTTGGCAGGAGCGGGCTGCTATTTTCCTGCGGGCTGCCGACCTGCTCACCGGCCCTTATCGGGCCCGAATGAGCGCCGCTACCATGCTTTGTCAAAGCAAAAATGCCTATCAGGCGGAAATCGACTGCATCTGCGAACTGGCTGATTTCTGGCGCTATAATGTGTATTTTATGCAGGAAATCTACCGGCAGCAACCCATCAGTTCCCGAAACATCTGGAACCGCACCGATTGGCGACCGCTGGAAGGTTTTGTTTTTGCACTTACGCCGTTCAATTTCACGGCTATTGCAGGTAATTTGCCGACGGCTCCGGCCATGTTGGGTAATGTCGTCGTATGGAAGCCGGCCGAGTCGCAGATTTATTCTGCGGCCCTGATCATGGAAATCCTGGAAGAAGCCGGGTTGCCGGCTGGAGTAGTCAATTTGGTTTATGTGGACGGCCCGACTATGGGCGACGTGGTGTTCAAACATCCCGATTTTGCCGGCATACACTTCACCGGTAGCACAGGCGTGTTTCAACGCATTTGGAGAACGATTGGTGAAAATATCGAAATTTATAAATCCTATCCCCGCATTGTGGGAGAAACGGGCGGCAAAGATTTTGTGATGGCACACGCTTCCGCCGATCCAAAATCTTTGGCTACCGGGCTGGTTCGTGGCGCCTTCGAGTACCAGGGGCAGAAATGTTCCGCCGCTTCGAGGGCATATATCCCGAAGAGCTTGTGGCCGGTTGTTAAAGAACAAATGGTGGCCGACCTTAAGAGTATGAAAATGGGGTCCCCCGAAGATTTTACCAACTTTATCAATGCCGTGATCGATGAAAAGGCTTTTAATAAGATATCAGCTTACATTTCTCATGCCAAGAAGTCAAAACAGGTAAAAGTCATCGCAGGTGGCGATTACGACAAGTCGAAAGGGTATTTTATCGAACCGACGATCATCGAATCCTCCGATCCGCAGTATATCACGATGTGTGAAGAGATTTTTGGCCCGGTGCTGACTGTTTATGTGTACGACGATAAAAAGTACGAACAAACCCTCGATCTCCTCAATGGGACTTCGCCGTATGCCCTCACCGGCGCCGTGTTTGCCCGCGATCGCGCTGCACTCGATCTGGCTGACCGGAAACTGCGGCATGCTGCCGGCAACTATTATATCAACGACAAGCCGACCGGCGCCGTGGTAGGCCAACAACCGTTTGGTGGCGCACGTGCCTCGGGAACGAACGACAAAGCCGGCTCTGTACTAAACCTCTATCGTTGGGTATCTGCGCGTACGATAAAGGAAAATTTTGTACCGCCGGTTGATTACCGTTATCCATTTTTGATGGAAGGGTAAAGAGGGAAGTCAAAATGTAAAAGTCAAAAGTCAAAATGTAATAGGCTACGCGCCCACTTTTACATTTTGACTTTAAAATAAAGCGGCAGACCGGTAGAAACCGGTCAGCCGCTTTGCTAGAGGAGGGGCAAGAAAAAACTAGTTCTTGCTGGTCGTATTGAAAAATTTCAATTCCTTGATCCTGGCCTTCTTGCCGACCAAACCACGCAGGTAATAAAGCCGTGCACGACGCACTTTACCGCGTTTTACCACTGCGATTGCGGCGATGTTTGGGTTGGAAAAGGAAAAAATCCGCTCCACGCCCACACCGTGTGACATTTTGCGAACAGTGAACGTACGCGTGAGCCCATGACCTTTAATCTGGATCACGTCGCCGCGGAAATCCTGTTCGCGGGTTTTGTCTCCTTCAACGATTTTGTATGTTACCACGATCGTATCACCGGTTTTGAAATCCGGGAACCCAGGCGTTTTCAGCAGTTGGTCGTGTACAAACTGGATGGCTTCCAATTCTTTCATGTTATTTCTTTATTATGGTACCTTCAAAAATTCGAGGCGCAAAGGTAAGTGTCCGAACAGGTAAAAAAAAGTTTTGTTGGAAAATTTTATTTGGCCTGCTGTGAATCAGACCTGTATCAGCAAAAACAAGTACGCCTGCGAAAATTTTTGACTTGTAAAAAACTTAATACGATGTTAAATGTTGCTACATCTGTTTTTATAACACTTAAATATCTTACCTTTGTGTCTCGTTTTAAAAGCACGCATCATTAACCGTTCTAAAATTAAATTTTTCATGAAGAAACTACTTATCCTTCCGTTTTTAGCCGTTCTGGCCATGTCTGCCATCAACCAAAATACCTACAATGTAGATGTGACCTCCAGCAACATCATCTGGAAAGGTTACAAAGTGACCGGCGAACACACCGGTACCGTAAAAGTGAAAAACGGCAACCTGCTTTTCACCAACAACCAATTGAGTGGCGGTTCTTTTGACGTGGATATGAATTCCATCACCTGTACTGATCTGGACAGCGAATACGCCGGCAAATTGGTCGGCCACCTTAAAAGTGATGATTTCTTTAGCGCTGCAAAATTCCCGACGGCCAAGTTCGTCATTACCCGCGCTATTCCGCAGGATACGAAAGGCAACTACAAGATCATCGGTAACCTGAAGATCAAGGAAACAACGAAAGAAATCAAATTTCCGGTCAATATGACGGAAAGCAACGGTGTTGTAACGGCTACCGGCAAAATAACCATCGACCGTTCGGAATATGATGTTCGTTTTGGCTCGGGCTCATTTTTTGATAATCTGGGCGATAAAACGATCTACGACGAATTCGATCTGAATGTGACCCTGGTTGCAAAGAAATAAAAGAGAATCAAGGATTTAAGTACGGCCCGGCAGCGTTTCTCTGCCGGGCCGTATCGTTTTTAGCAAAAACTGGTTTTATCCAATTGCGGTGAAACCCGGTATCAATGCGTATCTTTGCCTTCCGTTTTGATTTACTTTTCCAAAATGGCGCGCTAATTGTACGATTTGGAGCGATTTTAGCGTTTTGAAAAAAATGCAAATTTTATCGATCAAAATATACTCTCCCATGTTTCGTGTTGCTTCTTTAACCGTGTTGGTGTCCGGCTTACTCAGCTTGGGGGCATACCATCAGCCCGGAGGTCTGAAGTTCGCTGAACGGCCTTTGCCTTTCAATTCCACCGTTTCCCATTTTTCCCTGCCCTTTGAGCGTCCGTCTGGCGGCGATTTGGATATCCTCGCAGACCCCGATCCTCTTGGGAACGATTTGCATATCCTAATGCTGAATTACACCGCTTACGACAGCATGTACGTGGCGAAAGTCCGCTACCTGATAAACAAACGTTTACCGGGTTGTACTATTACTGATTTCTGGGATGGAACGACCGACGAACTGAAGGAGGCCCTGGCCGAAAACCAGATTGTGGTGGTTACCTATCCGGCGAACGGCGTAAAAAAACAGGTACGGGCTTATGGTAACGTATTGGAGCAATTTGTTCGGCAGGGTGGGGCAGTGGTGTTCAGTGGAACCAACCAGTTCGGTATGCTACAGCAGTTCGGTCTGATCGATCTGGACTTTGGATATTTTTGCTCCGACCTGGAAGTACATGAAACTACCGCCGACCATCCGGTACTTAAAGGTACGCCGGCACAGTTCTCCATGACCAATTATACATACCCGCTCGATATTTCCGACCCTAAATTTGTGACGCTCGCCGACATTCAGGACTGCCCTACTATGGGATATAAAGTGCTGGGTGAAGGCAAAGTGGTATACCTGGGCTTTGAATACTACTTTGACGAGGTCGTATCCACCCGAATTTTGGAAAACACGCTGCGCTGGCTGGCGCCCCCGGTAAAAACGCCCCCGGCACCTGAGCCGGTTGCCGCAGTTTCAACGGTCAATGAACGCAATTGGACCTCGCGCACGGTCAAACGTAGTGAAGAGGTGTTGTATACTGGTGGAGGCAACAAACCCAAGGCAGCTGCGGTTGATCTGAAACTTTATCCGAACCCATATATTGATAAAGCCGTACTCGATCTTGACCTGCCCCGCACATCAGTCGTTTCCGTAGAACTGACCAACGAGTCCGGGTCCATTGTGGCCACACCTTTCCGGCGTCAGATCGTGACGGCCGGCCCTTTGCGGGTAGATATCCCGAATGTGCCCGCCGGCGTGTACTTTGTGAAATGTCAGATCGACGGGCAGAATATTGTAAGAAAGGTGGTAAAGGTGGATGTTCAGTAATTTTTTATTATAAAAAACGCCCTCCCGAAGCGGGAGAGCGGTCCTATACGATGGGTTGTATTTAGAAACCGAATGCGACACCGAGGTTGGCATTCACCAAACGATTCTTTGATTCAACAGGATTCCTGTCTCCAGTGAGGTTAAGGAAGCCATGGGTATATGCAACGTCGAAATTAAGCCATACCAACTCAGCCAGACGGTAATTGAAGCCGGTGCCGGCTTGAAGACCGAAGTCGAAAGACTCGAAGTTGTCTTTGGAGTTGACCGAGATGGTAGTTCCTCCAACTTGAGTTTGCGACTTCCCTCCGATTAAAAAAGCGAACGACGGGCCGGCAAAAATTTTGGGTCGGAAGTTGTCTTCCAGTTTTCCGAAATAATAAACAAATTTGAGCGGTATACGGAGGTAATTCAGTTCGCTCGTGAAGGTTTGGCCGCCAATCTTCGTTTTAGCGCCTTCCTGCGAATAGCGCACCTCAATGCCGATTCCGGCACTTTGCAGGATACTGTGATTGAACGTGATGCCGCCATTAAAAGAAGGACGGGCGCTGCCATTGTCGATATCCGACAACCAGGCATGGTTATAGCCCAAGGTGGGGCCGATCGAGTTGACTTGCGCTTGTGCGCCAACTGCGATACAAAGTGCTGCAAAAACAATAAGAATTTTCATGGTGTAAAGGTGGGTGCCTGCACACCTTGAAATTTTACATAATCTTTGAAATAAGTTACAGGATTCACACTCTTGCACTCCAGGGGGAAATAAAAAAGCGATCCAATTTGGATCGCTTTTCGAGTGCGGGAAGGGGGAGTCGAACCCCCACACCCTTACGGGCGTACGCCCCTGAAACGTATGCGTCTACCAATTCCGCCATTCCCGCAGGTAGTAGTCATGTATTCACTATTTCAAAGCGGGTGCAAAGATAGAAGTCGTTTGAAAACTACCAAAGTTTTTTTGTCATAGGCAGTATTTTTTTTTAAACAATGCACAAAAGGGGCTTTTAGGTTAGATTAGCTGCTATAAACCGACTGTCTGCTATGCGAATTATTACGATTTACTGTTTCAGTACCCTGCTCCTGTTTTCTTTTATCCTGCCGGCCTCCAGCCAACCGGACGCCCGGATGGCCTCTGTCTTTGAATATCTGACCCGGGAGGATGAAGCCAAAATACACCTTGAACTCGATTTAGACGCTTTACTAAACAATCGCAGGAAGCCTGACTACCTGCCGGCGGCCCTCACAGGCCCTGACGGGCAGGTTTACAAATTAGAAGTACGTACGCGGGGGAAATATCGTCGCAGGAGTTGCGAGATACCCCCGGTTAAGTTCAAATTTCAAAAAACAGAACTCCAGTCGCACCAACTGGATACTTTTAATGAAATCAAATTGGTGCTGCCTTGCACTGCAACGCCGGCCGGCGAGGAATTGATCGTGCGGGAATACTTAGCCTATCGTATGTTTGAAAGCCTTAGCCCTTTTAGTGCCCGCGCGCGACTGATACGACTGGAACTAAAAAACAACAAAAAGAAACGCCCCCAAAAAATGTTGGCGATGCTGGTGGAGCATGAAGAAGAAATCGCCGCGCGTTTGCAAGCGGCACCGGTACAGGAATGGGGTATTGCACAGGACCGGTTCCACGCGGAGCAGGTGGCATTGATGGTACTTTTTCAATACATGATCGGTAATACGGATTGGGATTTGGAGGCCTGTCGAAATGTGTTGGTATTGCAACCCGAAGATAAAGGAAAAATGGTGGCGGTACCGTTTGATTTTGATTTTTCCGGATTAGTTAGCGCGCCTTATGCTACTCCGAATTCGACAAGTGGGCTGACTCATGTTAAAGACCGTTTTCTGATGGCTAATGGGATGGACCAAGAGGCGCTACTAAAAGCGAAAGAAACCATTTTGACGGCCAAATCAACGCTGATGAAGTGTTGTGAAAACCGGCAACTATCTGTGGAAGCCTCCCTTGAATTAACTCAATTTTTGGACCAGTTTTTTTCCTTGTTGGCGCAAAGTCCCGATATTCCGAACCGGATGGAAAGAGTTAAAAAATAAACCGCAGGAAGTTTTTCCCGATCCGGAACTTAGCGCGATGAAATTTCTCGTGATCCAAACGGCTTTTATTGGCGACGTGGTGCTGGCGACGCCGCTGGTAGAAAAATTAATACGTTTTTATCCCGGTGCGCACATCGACTTTCTGCTCCGGAAAGGCAACGAAAAACTGCTTGCCGGGCATCCGCATATTCGCCGGGTGTGGGTATGGGATAAAAAGACGGCAAAATATCGGGGACTCCTGAAAATGTGTCGGCAGTTGCGCGACGAGCGATACGACGAAGTGTTCAATTGCCAGCGTTTCGCGGCTGCCGGCTTGCTCACAGCATTTTCGGGCGCACAGCGCACCACCGGTTTTCGGAAAAACCCGTTCTCCTTTTTGTTTAACCGGCGCGTCCCCCACCTGTTCGGTACACGGGAGCGTCCGGTACATGAAGTGGAACGAAACTTAGCCTTGATCGAACATCTGACGGATACATCTTTCGAAATGCCCCGATTGTACCCTTCACCCGCCGATTTTGCCCGGGTGCGGGCATTCGGGGGCGAGGGCGGCCGATATGTTTGTATTGCACCTACTTCCGTGTGGTTTACCAAACAATACCCGGCACATAAATGGGTGGAATTGATTGCCCTGCTACCGGCCGACTACACCATATATATATTAGGCGGCCCGGAAGATTCCGGCGCCTGTGCTACCATCGTTGCTGCATCTGGGCGACAGAATATTCAAAACGTAGCCGGCCAATTGAGTTTTCTCGAATCTGCCGCTCTGATGCAGGGCGCTGCGATGAACTACGTCAATGATTCGGCGCCGATGCACCTGGCTTCCGCCGTAAACGCGCCGGTAACGGCCGTTTTCTGCTCTACCGTACCAATTTTTGGATTTACTCCCCTCTCGAAACAAAGCCGGATAATCGAAACCCAAGTGCCTTTATCTTGCCGGCCCTGTGGTTTGCACGGCCGCTCTTGCTGCCCGAAAGGCCATTTTGCCTGTGCAGAAACCATCACCGGGTACCAATTTCAACTACCGGATTAATTTTTTTTTGCCCTTCGGTGACTTTTTTTTTCCTCCTCGTCTTAATTCCGAAATTTTTAAAAAAGCAGTATTTTTTTAATATTTTGCATGTAAAATGTTTAAATATCAAAAAAATGTCAAGTGTAGTGGGATAATTTTGCCTTTTTGTTAATATGATTTGGGGGGATAGATAAAATAAAAATGAGGGAACGGCGTTTTTTTTGAGAATACGGCGGAAAAAAGTTTGCAAGTGGAAAATTTACCATATATTTGCATCATCATTTACGACCGACATAAAAACCATAACAATATTAAGCCCGGAAAACCTTCACCCGTTTCCCAATCTGATGAAGGTGGATCTCAATACCAGAAAACCTTGGTAGCATACTGATTAAACTTTGCTATCCAAAGCACTTTGAGCCGGTTACCGGCAAAATTGACTCGAATAAAAGATTGAAATGGTGTTTTAGAATACCTGCTCAAGTGCGAGAACGAAAAAATAAAGTTGAACAAAGGTTCAACAACAAGATATAAGCCGGGGGCCACAAGGCGTACCGGGATAAGTAAACCGAAGGCGGGGGCCCTCCGGCCCTTTCGAATGAGAAAGGGCGGAGGGCTGTTTTTTTCAGCCTTTCCGTAAAGAAAAACATACTTCTTACCGACATACTGTTAGAAAGCAACCAGCCGGTTATGCGCCCTCTGCATGACTGGCTTTTGTTTTTTAATACGATAAATTTTGGCGTAGGTTTTAATGTACAATGATCTTCTCAATCAGCCGCTGCCTACCGCCAAATCGTAATTCTGCCAAATAAACCCCGGGTGAAAGCCTGCCCAGGTGAATCGTTTTTTCTACGGCATCTGCGGGAATGACCGTTTCCAGCAGATGTTGTCCGGTCAAAGTCAACAGGCGAAACAGGCAGTCTTCTGCAAAAACAGGCGAATAATTGAGGCGCCGTATGGTGAGTGATTCATGCGTGGGATTGGGGAAAATTTCTGCCGATTCAACTGGAAGCACTTCTTGCACCTCCCAGCCCAACAGTTGCAGGCCGTTTTGCATATCTCCGGCAATGATAGTGCCGGAGGGCAGCCACGGGTAATTGCCCCAACAACCATAGTAGGTATTGTATTTCGTATTTTCCGGATGTGTATCGTAATGCCCGATCAGGAGCGGCTTGGTCGGGTTACTGATGTCGTACACCAACAGGCCGTCTTCGTATTGCGATACGAACAACAGGTTACCTTTGATGTACACATTGTGCGGAATGGCGTTGTAAGTACCTGCCGGCAGCTGCGGATCCAAAAAGCTGCCGATTACCTCGATATTGTTGTTGGCTAATTCACGCAAATCAACAATCTGCACCGGCCGGCCGGAAGGGATCTCTTCGGTGCAATAGGCAAAACGCCCATCGCCGCTAAGCCAGCTGTTGTGATGATAACCGACCGTAGCGGACAAACTGGCTAATATTTTGGGGTTTGCGGCATCCGTAAAATCATATACGTAATAGCCGCTGAATCCCGACGATGCATACACCGTGTCGCCACGAACATACGAGTCGTGGATATACCCGCCAGGCAAATTGCCGGAAGCCAGCACGGACGGCTGATCCGGATTTTGGCTGACATCGAGCACCAGCAGTCCCTGCTGTGCGACATTGCTGCCGTTCAGATAAATGCGTCCGGAAACCGTGTCGAGCGCAAGGGTGTGAGCGCTGGTGAAAAACTCATTACTCCAGTAGCTGCGCCGGATGGTATCGGGCGCCTGGCTGAAATCGAAAATCATCAGTCCTTCCTGTGTAGCGTCGGAGACGCCATACACCCGGTTTTTGTAAGATTTGAATTCCCGCCATACGGTATTGCTTGCTCCTTCAAATTTACCCACCAGTTCGGGTTGGGCGGGTTTTGTAACGTCAAAAATCAATACGTGCCTGGCGCCGCCCAGGATGGCGTATTCGCGGTTGTTGACGGCTAAGCCCCAGCAGCCGCTGTATTGTACGTTCAGGTTGCCCGGCGAAGCGACGGGTAGGGAATCGTCGTCCCATTGGGCCAGTCGCACCAGGTTGTAGGGCGATTGGGCGATGGTGTTTGCACCCAAGGTGACACAAACCAATATGGTAAATATTTTCAGCATAACCGTTAATTGCGTAGTCCTTGAAATAATAGTGTAGTTGAACCCGGCCGCTTCCATTAATTTTGCCCGCTCAAAGGCAACCGGGACCGGGAAGGAAGCGTCAGTAAGCCATTCCGTAACGTTAAAACCGCTGCAAAATTAGAGCAATATGAAAAGACCGGCGCCTTTTGTGGGCCTTCTGCTCCTTCTGAGCATATCCGCGCTTACCGCGCAAAAGTACAGCAACGAGTTCCTGGCCATCGGCGTCGGGGCTAGGGGCCATGGCATGTCGGGGGCGCAAACCGCCCTGGTCGATGATATTACGGCGGGTTACTGGAATCCTGCGGGGCTGTCTGAAATAACGGCGCCGTTTCAAGTGGGCGCTATGCATGCCGAATGGTTTGTCGGAGTAACGCAATACGACTACCTGAGTTTCGGCAAAACGTTGAACCGGGAGCACAACGGCTACCTGGCTTTTTCGCTGATCCGGCTCGGCATTGACAATATTCCCTACACGATTAACCTGATTAATGAAGATGGAACGGTTAACTATGATAACCTGTCATCCTTTTCTGCGGCCGATTATGCGCTGATGGGCAGCTATGCGCGCAAACTGCGCAACCCGGCCATCGCTGTCGGCGGTTCGGTGAAGGTGATTCGCCGGGTCATCGGTTCTTTTGCCGGGGCCTGGGGTTTCGGCGCTGACCTGGGCGCTCAATACCGGAAAGGCAAGTGGATGTTCGGCATACAGGGGCGCGACCTGACAACTACCTTCAACGCCTGGTCTTTTGATTTGACGGAAAAAGAAAAGGCGGAATTCAGCCGCACCAACAACGAAATCCCTGTCAGCAGCACCGAAATAACTCGTCCGCGTTTTATTTTCGGCGCCGCTTACCGCACCAAAATTGGCGAAAAAACCACCCTGCTCCCGGCGATCGATCTGGAATGGACCACCGACGGACAACGTAATGTGCTGGTCAGCTCCAAATCGTTTAACCTTGATCCCAGAATCGGCATCGAAGTAGATTACAGCGGGTTTGTACAATTGCGTGCCGGCATCGGAAATTTTCAACGCGTGAAAGACGATTTCAACCCGGATAAAGAAGTACTGACGCTGCAACCCAATTTCGGAGTAGGGCTAAGGCTCGGCCGCGTGCAAGTAGACTACGCACTGACCGATATTGGCAATGTTTCGCAGGTACTGTATTCCCACATTTTTTCCCTGCGCATCAATTTTAAAGAACGTAAAAGAAGCGGCGATTCCGGTTCCAACCTGTGAAAAAGGGCGCCGTTACCAATCTTTATACCAATTGTAGCAATGTGTTAACCCTGTTGCAGATGCCTGAAACGCAGATTTTCTGCGTTTCAGGATTTTTTTTGCACATTTCGTTGCTACCATGGTGGGTCGCCGTATATTTGTCCTGCCCAAAGCGGCATTTTCTTCCTAATCCGTAGTTTTTAGTTTAAGCTCTCCCAACCGCTTTTATTCCCGATTTTAAAGTATTCTTTGCTTTAATCCGAACCACACGACCCGTAATTGGCTACAATTCGTAGCAGATGAATGTATACGTTTTGCGTATGCACCGTTTCTTCTGGTTCACTGATTGTACCATTATAATCTCATGGTTGCCCCTCCGGTTTGGCTCGCGGTGAGGGGCTTTTTTTATTTATGTCATTGCTTAGTCATTAGGTCATTTCGTCATTGGGGCATTTCGTCATTGGGTCATTACTACAATGACGAAATGACCCAATGACGAAATGACCTAATGACGAAATGACGAAATAACGAATCATGTTTCTTCCCTTTCCAGATCACTTTTTTTGGGGCACCTCAACGGCTGCGGCGCAGGTGGAAACCGCCGGCGACCATCCCTGGCGGGGTTTGGTAGCAAAAGACGGCTATCGTTTTGAGCGAACGACCGACCATGAACTGCGCCGCGAGGAAGACGCCGGGTACATCGCCCGATTCGGATCGATATACCGCTGCGGGGTCGATTGGTCGCGGTTGCAACTGGAGCCGATGGCTAAATTCGAGCCGGAGGTCGTTGAGGAATACCGTGCCTTTTTTAAATTGTTGAAAGCAAAGGGGGTAAAGTTGATGTTCGTACTGCATCATTTCTGCCATCCCAACTGGTTTGAAGCGCAAGGCGGTTGGACGAAGGAGGATAACATTCCGTTCTTTGTCCATTACACGCAGCAATGCATCAAACATTTCGGCGAATTTGCAAGTTACTGGAACACGTTTAACGAACCCAATGTGTACGCATACAACGCCTTCTTTTCGGGCGACTTTCCGCCGTACCAAAAACGGCGGTATTTTATGGCCAACCGGGTGCTGGACAACATGGGAAAAGCCCACCTGATTGCGCTGACGCTCATCCGGGAAAAATTTAAAGACGCGCCCGTTGGTATATCGCTGAACACAGCCCTTTTCAAACCCGCCAACCGACTCGGGGTGTTGCCGGCGGCATTTGCCCGCTGGTGGTTTCTCGACCGGGCCGCAAAACCTTTCCAAAAATGCGATTTCTGGGGGCTCAGTTATTACGCCTGCCTGTTATTTGATCCTTTTCCGATCGATTATATCAACCGGCCAGATGCGGTACGAAAGCGCCAGTTGCCGCACGACAAGATGTGGATTTACCGCCCCGATGGTCTTGGCAAGTTGCTGCGCCGGTTTTGGAAAAAATATCAGAAACCGATCATTATCACGGAGAACGGTATCTGCACGGAGGACAATCAGCAGCGGATCAGGGCATTACAGGACTACCTGAAAGTATGCCACGAGGCCATCCGCGACGGCGTGGACCTGCGCGGTTATATCCATTGGAGCACCTGGGACAACTTCGAATGGAACCTGGGGCCTACATACCGTTTCGGGTTGGTGCGGGTCAATCTCGAAACGATGGACCGTTCCATGACGGATGCCGGACTTTTTTATGAAAAAGTTGCGCAGCAAAACGGCCTGACGGTTTGATACCGTACTTTCGCCAAAACTTTGATCATGCGTTTTTGCCTTTGCTTGGTTTTTTTATGGCTGTCAAATGCCGCTTCCGGACAGGTTTTTATGCGGCCTTTTGATAATTCTGCTGCGCTCGCCCTGGGCGGCGCGGTGATAGCCTATCCCGGGCCCGGTGTGGGCCTGAGCAATGACGCCCTGCCCGGTTTCGGCGAAAAATTCGGTGTGTTTCTGGGCTCGGCCCTTCCTTATGGAATAGGTGGCTGGCAAACGGCGCACTTCCAGGGCTTTAAGCGGGTGTCTGCAAACGACGGCTTCGGACTGGAGGTATTACATTCGGCCATTGAAGTCTACGGGGAACAACGTTTTCGCGCACAATACGGCCGGCGGCTGGGTGAAAAATTTCTGCTGGGCGGCAGCGCCGATGTTTTACGGGTTACGGCGCAGGAATACGGCAATGCCACCGCTTTTACCTTTGGACTGAGTATCCTGGCTAATCCACTTCCCGGTCTCTGGATCGGCGCGCGCGTATACAATCCGTTACAGATCGAACTGGGTGACGAAACAATACCCGCAGTATTGCGCATCGGCGCCGCCTGGAAAGCCTCCAACACCCTGATCCTGTTGGCCGAAACCGAAAAGGACCTCGATCGCCGGGTACAGGTTAAAGCCGGAATTGAATATCAACCGATGTCCATCCTGGTGTTTCGGGCCGGTTATCGCACGGAACCCGCCCGTTTTGGCTTCGGCGCCGGTATTCGTTTAAAAAATGGCTTGGCGTTCGACACCGGGGCCGAGTGGCACCCTACGTTGGGGATGACGCCGACGGCCATGTTGGTGTGGAGGAAATAGCATAGAAAAATGGAATTACTTCAATCGTTACTAATATGAAAAATATCACCATTATCGGCGGCGGCACCATGGGCAATGGAATCGCGCATGTATTTGCCCAAAACGGCTTCGAAGTCACCTTAGTTGATGTGGTTTCGGCGGTGCTGGACAAAGCGCTGGCCACTATCGGGAAAAACCTCGATCGCCAGATCAGTAAAGGCACGCTCACGGAAGCAGATAAAGCGGCCATCTTGAACCGCATTCACCCCATGACCGACCTGCCGTCCGGTGTGGCCAATGCCGACCTCGTCGTGGAGGCTGCCACCGAAAATGTGGCGTTGAAACTCCAGATTTTTGCCGACATGGACAAGTATGCTCCCGCCGGCGCTATCCTGGCCACGAATACCAGCAGCATCAGCATCACCAAAATTGCAGCAGTCACAAAACGCCCTGCCCAGGTTATCGGTATGCACTTCATGAACCCGGTACCGGTGATGAAACTGGTTGAGGTCATTCGTGGCTATGCGACCACCGGCGAGGTCACGCAAATCATTATGGCACTTTCCCGCCAATTGGGTAAAGTGCCGGTAGAAGTGAACGACTACCCCGGCTTCGTGGCCAATCGGATCCTGATGCCCATGATCAACGAGGCGGTTTATACGCTTTACGAAGGTGTCAGCGGCGTGGAAGAAATCGACACGGTGATGAAACTCGGCATGGCCCACCCGATGGGGCCGCTTCAACTGGCCGATTTTATCGGGCTCGATGTATGCCTGGCTATTTTGCGTGTTTTGCACGACGGATTTGGCAACCCGAAATATGCGCCTTGTCCCTTGCTGGTAAATATGGTGACTGCCGGGAAGTTGGGCGCCAAATCGGGCGAAGGATTCTACTTGTACACACCGGGAAGTAAGGATTTAGTAGTGGCCGAGCGGTTTAAATGATGTGTTTTAGTGTTTTTGTGTTTTCGTGTTCTAGTGCTTCAGTTTTTAGTACGCTCGTAGAGCACGAAAACACTGAGGCACGAAAACACCAAAACACTATAACACGTAAACACTAACAATTCATTCATTCTTCGCGTACAAACGTAAACCCGATCCCGAACGACCACCACATCCGGCCGTGGTATTTCCATTGGTTGCCGACCTCGCTGGCATAGTCTTTGCCGAACATGAACCCCAGGCTGTATTTTTCCAACTGTAAAATGAGCCCTGTACTCCAGGTAATACCGGGCACCACTTCGGCTTCCTGTACCGACTTGTCTAAAAACGTGTTGTCGTTGTTCAGGTTGATGAAGGTAAGTCCCGCTGCCAGGGGAATGGTCAGGAAAATTTCTTTGACACTGGAGAGCCGTTTGGTCATGCCTATAAATCCGCCTACCGTGACATCCGTAGTCAGCCGGAACGATTCTGTTTCGGCTTTTGGGCGAATTTTGAATGGCAGGGTCAGTTGACCACCCGTAAACTCGAGGTGCTCCCAAAAACGGCTTTTACCGGAAGGGGAGATCATTTCGGATGCGACCGTTGTTGCTGCCGCCGCGGAATCGGCTGGCGGAGCGGTATGCCGGCAAGCATCAGCGCAGGGCGATTGTCCTTTTAACAGGGTAAATACGCCGAAGATAAGTCCGACTGTCGTTTGGATAAAATTTGGAGAAAACATAGAGCAGCAAGGTAAGTATATGGTGCTAACGAATATTTAACAACTTATTGTTAAGTAAAGTGCATTTTAAAAAGAAGATTGTTTGAGTGGGTTGTTTTGGCGTGTGAACGACCCGCTTTTAGACTAAATTACGCCTATCTTCGCCCCTGTCATGACTTACGAAGAGATCGTCCGGGATATTCGCGCCGGCAAATTTCAGCCCATTTACTTCCTGCACGGGGAGGAACCCTATTTCATTGATGAAATTGAAGAGGCCATCGACCGGCATGTGTTGCCGGAAGCGGAAAAGGGTTTTAACCAGACTATTTTATACGGGAAAGATGTAAACCACCTGGGCCTGCTGGACCAGTTGCGGCGCTATCCGATGATGAGCGAGCGGCAGGTGGTGATTTTGCGCGAAGCGCAGGAAATGAAAACCCTGGGCGACCTCGCCGGCTACGCCGAAAACCCGATGCCCAGCACCGTGTTTGTGGTGTGTCATAAACACAAGAAATACGACATGCGCTCCAAATTAGCCAAGGCAATGTCGGCTAAAGGCGTCGTATTTGAAAGCAAAAAGCTGTATGATAATCAGGTGCCCGACTGGATTACCAGTTATTGTAAAAGTAAAAAATTGGGAATTGAGACACCTGCCGCGGTGCTTTTAGCGGAATATTTAGGCGCCGATCTGGCAAAAATCGCCAACGAGCTGGAAAAACTGGCCCTGAACCTGCCCGCCGGCACGGCCATTAATACCACCCATATCCAGGAGTTCATCGGGATCAGCAAGGATTATAACGTGTATGAACTACAGCGGGCTTTCGCCACCCGGGATATGCCCAGGATCGCCCGAATCGAACAGTATTTTGCTTCCAATATCCGTAAAAACCCGCTTATCGTGACGATTTCCAGCCTGTACGCTTATTTTTCAAAAGTGTATATGTTGTATTTTCTGAAAGGCAGTAGCGACGCTGATATGGTAAAAGCCCTGGAATTGCGTTCCGACTGGTTCCTGAAAGAATACAAACTCGCCGCAGGCCAATACAACCGCGCGCAAACGGAACGTATTTTGCAGTTATTGAAAGAATATGATCTGCGCTCTAAAGGCGTGGACACCGACACAACAAATACGGGCGAAGAGGAGTTGATGAAAGAATTGTTTTTTAAAATGCTGCATTGATATTCGTTCAATAATCTCTATACGTAAATAATGAAGACTGTTTCCACCTATCAGGTTGTCAGGGGCGATACCCTGTTTGCTATTGCCAAAAAATTCAATATGACCGTAGCCGATGTGAAATCGCTGAACGGTCTGAAGGATAATAACCTGAAAATTGGACAAACCCTTAAGGTGTGGGTACAGCAATCAACGCCCGTAACCAAACCCACGACACCGGCCACGCCGGCTACATCTTCCGGGGGCACAGCGGGCGTTTCCGTTATTTCATATACCGTTGTAAAAGGTGATACCCTTTTCGCTATCAGTCGCCGCTTTAGTGTAAGTACCGACGATATCATACGGTTGAACAACCTGAAGTCCACGGCTTTAAGTATCGGGCAAATATTGCGTTTGCCCGGAAAAGCGCCTGTGATTTCAAACCCAGTTCCGACGGTGCCGGATACGCCGGTGGTGCAGCCCCCGGTGGTGGTTGCGCCGGCGCCTGGCGATTACCTGGCAGCCCGGCGGCAGTTCAGCCTGCTGGTGCGTCCGGATGCCGGTTTTCAGCGGTTTGAACTCAGTGTGCCCTTGCTGAACGGCTTGTCCGTTGTTGCCCGCATGCGCGACAATGTGAACTATTCCGCGTTTATGAATTACCCGGAGGGCGTCGTATATGGCGGCCAATCCAACGTGCATGTGCCCATAGAAAAAATTGTATCGGTCGGGTTGAACCGTCAGCAGGCTTCGGCACTGGAATATGTATCCAGCCACGAAGGCAAATACGATGCGATAAACAGTTACGACAGCGGCATTTTCTCCTACGGGTTTATACAGTTTGTGGGCGCTGCGGCACATGGCAGCAGCCTCAATCGCGTACTGGCTGCCATGAAAGTGAATGCGCCGGCGCGTTTTGCCCGGGTTTTTCAGCAGGTGGGCATCGATACCGCGGGTGGCATAACTACGGTGCTGGACGAAAACGGCCAAAAACGCAGCGGCGACGCCGCCTGGCTCTATATTCAAAAAACATTGCCTTTGTACGGGGCTTTTATCCAGGCAGGTTACGATCACGACCTGGTATTGGAGCAATTGCGTGCGGCTAATGATTTGTACGTACAGCCGGCGTTGAATTTCCGCCTCAACCTGAACATCAACGGTATTCAAATTGCCGTGCCGCGCCTGCGCGATATACTGAGTTCCGAAGCGCTGATCACGGCCATTATCGCCATTGCCATCAACCGTGGTAACGGCGCCATGAGCCGGATCGTTTCAGAGGCGTTGGTGGCGGTAGCGGCTCCGCAACGCCTGCACAGCGCCGAAGCCCTGCGCAACATAGATGAGCGGCAGGTGTGCCAAACTATCGCCAACACCACCACGGACGGCCGTACCCGCGACCGGGCGCAGGGGGTGCTGAACGCAGGATTGAGTTTTGCGAAGGTGTAAACAGGTCTAATAAATCCGGACTACTCCGCCATCTTCACCACATGAGTGGGTTCCATCGTTTCATTCCGCACGGCTATTTGCCGCAGGGTGTTTTGTGCAACGGTGAGAAATGCCTCGGCTACGATACCGGATTCCTGCAATACCGCCGGTTTGCCGGAGTCGCCGCCTTCGCGGATACCTTGTACCAGCGGCACCTGGCCAAGCAGCACCGAATGACTGGCCAGCGCTAATTTTTTACCACCGCCTTGCCCGAAAATAAAGTATTTGTTTTCGGGTAGTTCTTCGGGGGTAAACCAGGCCATGTTTTCTACCACACCCAGGATGGGCACGTTAATTTGCGGCAGCAGGAACATATTCATCGCTTTCAAAGCATCTGCCAAGGCCACGTCCTGCGGGGTGGTGACGAGCACGACCCCGGTAACGGGTACAGTTTGTACCAGGGTGAGTTGCACGTCGCCGGTGCCGGGTGGCAGATCGACGATCAGGAAATCCAGTTGATCCCAGAGTACGTCGTTAAAAAACTGTTTGATGATGGCAGCCAGCCTGGGACCGCGCAGTACCACAGCCTGTTCCGCTTCAATGATATTCCCGATACTGATCGTGGGCATACCGTAAGCTTCCAGGGGCACCATTTTCATCTGCCCGGTGATTTGTTGCACCTTGGGCCGCTGCCCGACCAAACCCAGCATGGTCGGAATACTGGGACCGTACACGTCGGCATCCATCAGTCCGACCTTGGCACCGAGTTTTTTCAGCCCCAACGCAAGGTTGACCGCCACCGTGCTTTTGCCCACACCGCCCTTGCCGGAAGCTACGGCAATGATGTTCTTGATGTGCGGCACGGCACTTGTGCTTTCCTGGCTACCCGGCGTACGGGCCATAAAATGCGCATTGACGTTGGCCTGCGGAAATTGTTCGGCAATGGCGCCGATACAGGCAAAATTCAGTTCCGCTTTGCCATGCATTTGCAGTGAGGGGATAAGGAGGGTAAAATTGACATTGTGTCCGTCAATTTCCAGGTTTTGCACCATGTTGGCGCTCACGATGTCCCGTCCGGTTTGCGGGTCGCGTACGGCGCGCAGGAGGTTGAGTATGGATTCTTTGTTCATAATTATTAATGTGGTCAATGTGGTCAATGTGGTCAATGAGATCAATGTGGTTAATTGCAACAATTGTTAAATTTGAAAATTGACCACATTGATCTCATTGACCACATTAATTTTAAACGCATTGCTTTTTACCCGCTGTGTAATCGTCCCATCGGGCAATGTTTCTTCCAGGATCATCGCCTGCGCGGCGGGCATTTCAAATACTGCCTGCATATTCCGGATACGGGCCGCCGGTACGCCCTGGGTTTTAAACAGGGTCATCCAGTCGTCGAGGCTTTTTAAACACAAAACGGCAGCCAGGGTTTCATTTAATGCCGCCCGGTATTTTACCCGCATTCGATTGGTTTGAAAATCAGGATTTTGTAATAAATGCGCTGTCGGCAAACAGCGGCAAAGTTGCTGAAATTGCCGCTCTGTTCCAACGGCAAGTAGTATATATTGTCCGTCGGAGCAAAGAAAAGTATCACCATAGGGCGCGATATTCGGATGTTGGGCGCCCATGCGCTGCGGAATATAATCGGCCATGAGCCAGTTGGTTGCCTGGTTGGCCAGCGATGCCAGGGCGCATTCGAGCAGCGAGACCGACACGATGCTGCCTTCGCCACTGCGTTCGCGTTGGAGCAGGGCCAGTAAAACGGCTTCTTTGAGTTGGTGGGCAGCCAGCAAGTCGATCAGGGCTACGGGCATTTTCACGGGTAGCCGGCCGGGTTCTCCGGTCATGTACATAAATCCGGCTTCGGCCTGGAGCACTACGTCGAATGCCGGACTTTCATCTTCGGGGTCGGCAAACGCATTGAGTTGTGCGTAGGTCAGGCGTGGATTCCGGGTGCGCAGGCTTTCGGGATCAACACCCATGCGGCGCGCCGCGCTGGGTTTAAAATTGGAAATTACCACATCGGCCGCGATGGCCAATTCCAGGGCAGTATGCCGGTCGGCAGCATCGTTAAGATCTAAAAAAAGGTGTTGTTTTCCCCAATTGACGCTACAAAAATAGGCAGAAATGGACGATTCGGGGGCTTCGGATGGCAGTTTCCAACCGCGGGTGACGTCGCCACCGGTGGTTTTATTTTCAATTTTAATTACCTCGGCCCCGAGTTCGGCAAAAAACATCCCCACGGCCGGGCCGGCCAGTACAGAAGCGAATTCGACAACCTTCAGGCCCTTGAAAAAATCATGTTGCATCATCTTTGGGTTAAGTTGGGTGTTTTATTCCCCGGTTCTTCGTAGATTTCGTCTCTATCATTCAGGTCAATTACTATAATTGTGATGAAAATATTTACCACCGGACAAATACGTGCCTGGGACGCCTATACGATTGAGCGCGAGCCGGTTGTCTCGGTAGATTTGATGAACCGCGCCGCGCAAGCTTTTACCGATTGGTTCACCGGCATTTATCCTTACACCGAACGCCCCGTTTGCATCTTTGCCGGAACCGGCAACAACGGCGGCGATGGCGTGGCCGTTGCGCGTTTATTGCACCAAAAATTTTACCCGGTAAAGGTATTGGTTTGTGACTTCAGCAACAAACACAGCGCCGATTTCGACGCCCAAATACGCAGCCTGCCCCCACACGATGCCATACCGGTGCATTGGCTGAAAAATGCCGGCGAGATACCGGCCTTGCCGGACAATACGCTGATTATCGACGCTTTGTTCGGAACCGGGCTTACGCGCCCGCTGGAGGAGGAATGGGCAAAAATGATTACATTTCTGAATCAATTACCCCAGGAAATAATCGCCATCGACCTGCCCAGCGGCCTCTTTGCCGACGAACGCAGCCATGGCCCTAGCATCCGCGCTACCCGTACGTTTAGTTTTGAAACGCCCAGGTTAGCCTTCTTTTTTCCGGAAAATGCTGACCGGGTAGGGGAGTGGGCCTTCGGCAGTATTGGCCTTCATCCAGCCTACGCCCGGGAAACAGAAACGCCGTATCATTTTTTGACGAAGATGGAAGTCCGGAACCTGGTGAAGTCACGGCCGCGGTTTTCGCACAAAGGCAGCTACGGGCATGCGCTGCTGATCAATGGCGGGTTCGGCAAAATGGGCGCCGCGGTTTTAGCCGCCCGGGCTTGCCTGCGTGCGGGGGTAGGACTGCTGACGGTACATACGCCGCGTTGCGGATATGGGATTGTGCAAAATTCGGTGCCGGAGGCAATGTGTATAGTGGATGACCGGGAAGAAATATGGACGGTGCTACCCGAGTTAGCGCCGTTTACGGCCATTGGCGCCGGCTGTGGGATTGGAACCGCTCCGGAGACGGCCATCGTGCTGGAGCAGCTGTTGCGGCGCATTAAAGCGCCTCTTGTACTCGATGCCGACGGGCTGAACCTCCTGGCTCAACACCCCGATTGGTGGGCGTTTTTACCCAAAAACACAATACTAACCCCGCATCCGAAAGAGTTTGACCGCTTGTTCGGCCCTTCTGCCGATTCGTTTGAACGGAATACAAGGCAGCGGGAAAATGCCCAAAAATATGGGGTCTTTATTGTTTTAAAAGGTGCATATACGACCGTTGCCTGCCCCGATGGCGCTTGTTTTTTCAACAGTACGGGCAATCCTGGCATGGCAACCGGCGGTAGCGGCGATGTACTGACGGGGATACTGACCGGTTTGCTGGCACAGGGATATGGGGCGCGTGAAGCCTGCCTGTTGGGCGTGTACCTGCACGGGCTGGCCGGCGATTTGGCCGCCGGCGATCTCAGTCAGCCCGGTATGACGGCCGGCGACCTGGCCGGATACCTTCCGCAGGCCTGGATCGAGTTGAACACAGGCCAATAAAAAATCCGGCGTTCGGGGGCAAACCCGAACGCCGGACTATCAAATATAAGTAGCGCGCAGATCAGGACAGGTGCAATTCAATTTTATCCTGGAGAAATTTTTTCGATTGCGCGCCGACGATTTTTTCTTTCAATTCGCCGTTTTTAAACAGCAAAAAGGTAGGAATGCCGCGCACATTGTAATTGGTCGGAACTTCCGGGTTATCATCCACATTCAGTTTGCCGACAACTACGCGACCCTTGTATTCTGTTGCGAGTTCTTCTACAACAGGAGTCATCATGCGGCAGGGGCCGCACCATTCGGCCCAAAGGTCGATTAAAGTGACTTTATCGCTTTGAAGCACTTCCTGTTTAAAGTTCGCATCCGTGAATTCGTGTGCCATTATAAAGAAATTTTGAAGGAAAAAAATACGTTTTGTAAAACTTGATGTAAAAACACCGTTTGGACTAATTTGGTTGCAAAGGTAACGGTACTTGCTTTGGTCGTACAGCCAAATGTTGAAAAATTGTCCGGGTCGTTACATTTGATAAATGACTTAAGTGGCAACTTACTGCGAGCGGGGGATAAAACAGCGAATGTTCAACATTCATTGTTTTATCCCCCGCTCGGTATTATAAAGTACTGCCAGTAATTAATGCGTTCCGCCTTTTGCTGCGGGAGCATCTTTTCCGCGTACTTCACCCGTAATTTCCAGGTGGGTATCGGTCGGATTGGTATTGGCCGTAACCGTTACCTGCTTGCTCTGGCGGCCGGGTTTGCCTTTGGTATTGAATTCCACGGCAATTTCGCCGGTACCACCCGGAGAAATCGGCTGTTTCGGCCAGGTCGGAACGGTGCAACCGCAGGAGCCCTTCGCGTTGGAGATGATGAGCGGCTCCATGCCGGTGTTTGTGAACTTGTACACGTGCTTCACCACGGTACCTTCGTCGGCAACGCCAAAATCATAAACGGCTTGGTCGTATTTGATCGAAGTGATCGGGCCTGTGGGCACGGGGGTTTCGTTGACGTTCATGCCGGGAATGTTACCAGTGTTGTTGGTATGGCTGCTGCTGGCGTTTACCCGGTCGTTGCTGGTGAGGGTTGCGGCCGCTTGGCCGGACTGGCTTGATGATAATTGGCTAAACCAGTTTTTGAATCCGCCGCCAAAAAGATTGGCTATCAGAAGCAGTGCAAGCACGCCCAATAAACCGATTTGAATTTTTTTACTTCTTTCCATTGCTTGTCGAGAAATTAGTTTGAGAGAATGGATAATACTATTATCGTTTGGAAGGTGGCGCAAAGGTACGTGTTCCCGGAACGCAACCCTTTTTTGTTTGCATATAATTAACATGGCGGGTCAGGAATTCCGGCGCCAGGGTTTGATTACCAGGCGCAAACTCTGATCATACGTGACGTAATTCCAGACCCAATTGAGGAAAACAATCAATTTGTTTTTTGACCCCAGAATAGAAAACAGGTGGACAAAAAGCCAAACCAACCAGGCAAAAGCACCCTGAAAACGCCAGAATGGCAAATCGACCACAGCCCGGTTGCGGCCAATTGTCGCCATTGAGCCCAGGTCACGGTAGCGGAACGGGGCCGGACTTTCCCCTTTTTGCCACCGGCGCAAATTATCGGCCAAGCATTTGCCCTGTTGCAACGCGACCTGGGCCACTTGGGGATGTCCTTCAGGCCATGCCGGCTCTGTTTGCCAGGCGATATCACCAATCGCAAAGATGTTATTGAATCCTTCCACCTGATTAAAGGCATTGGTTTTTAGCCTGTTGCCCCGGGTTATGCTCTCTTTTGGCAGGCCTTCGATTGTATTCCCGGTAATACCGGCCGCCCAAATGACTTTGTCGGCGCGGATACTGGAGCCGTCGTTGATTTGGACCGTTTCGCCATCGTAGTCGGTCACTACTTTGTCGAGCCAAAGTGTGACGCCGAGTTCTTTCAGGAATTTTTCCGCAGCAGCGGAGGCTCCTGGCGACATTGTGTTCAATACATGCGGGTCGCCATGCACCAGGTGGATGTTGATCTCATCGCGGTTCAAGTCGACATAGTCTTTTGGGATAATATGCCGTTTCATTTCGGCCAACGAGCCGGCAACTTCCACGCCGGTTGGGCCGCCACCTACGATGACGATGTCGAGGTATCGCTGGCGCTGGTTGTAGTCGTCGGCCATCACCGCGTTTTCGTAGTCTTCAAAAATGCTGTTTCGCAGAAAAAGGGCCTCGTTCACCGATTTCATCGGAATTGCATGGGCGCGTACCCGCTCGTTTCCGTACCAGTTGGTATCGGCGCCGATGGCCAGTACGAGGTAATCGTAGCGCAGGTTGCCGATTTCGGTTTCCAGTTCGTTTCGTTCGGGCGCTACCGCCAATACTTTGGTGACACGAACAAACACGTTTTTACTTTTTTGAAAAACCTTCCGGAACGGAAAAACGATACTCGACGGCTCCAAACCCGCCATGGCAACCTGGTAAAACAGGGGCTGAAATTGGTGGTAGTTGTTTTTGTCGATCAGTACGACCTGAAAATCGGATTTGGCCAATTTGCGCGCCAGGGTGAGCCCGCCAAAGCCGCCGCCCACAATAACCACACGTTTTTGACTAGTATCTGGAATATTAAATTTCATGACAGGACAATTATCAAGAACAGTTGACCGGACTGGTCGCCTCTTTTTTCTGGCGAACCAAATTAAATTCTAAGAGTCCAAACATATCATCCCGACAATGGTTTTTTATTTTGATTTTAAATTTTCAAAAATAATTGAAAGTTGGCTTTGGCCGAAGCCATACGGAACCATTTTTCCTGCGGTTTGTGTTTTGCTCCAAATCCTGATTATTTTCACGCCCAACATACCGTAAAAATGGACACCCGCTAAACTAATAACCAGCGGGCCGCCTGTTCCACTACTCACCCTATGCTTCTGACCATCTCTACCACCCGTCATCCCGCCACCGACTTGGGATATCTTTTGCAAAAACACCCCGATAAAGTTCAAACCTTCGACGTGCCCGGTGGGAAAGCCCATGTATTTTACCCGGAAGCCACGGAGGACCACACTACTGCCGCCTTGTTGCTCGACATTGACCCGGTCGGGTTGGTCCGCCGGGAAATCCGGGGCAACGATTTTGCTTTGGAAGCTTATGTGAACGACCGGCCTTACGCTACTTCTTCCTGGATGAGCACGGCGATTGCCGGTGTTTTTACCTCGGCCATGAACGGGAATTGCCGCGACAAACCGGATATGCCAAAAGAAGCCTGGCCCTTCGTCGTCCATATTCCGGTGATGTCGGTGCGCGGCGGGGAGGTTTTGCTGCGCAAACTATTCGAACCCTTAGGTTACGAATTAACGGCCGAAGCGATGCCTTTAGATGAAAAATTCCCGGAATGGGGCCAGAGCCGTTATCTGTCGGTTTCTCTGAGTGCTACTTGCCGGCTTCAGGATTTGCTCACCCACTTATATGTGTTGTTGCCGGTGATGGACAAAGACAAACACTACTATGTAGGCAAACCGGAAGTAGAAAAACTGTTGGCCAAAGGCAGCGGCTGGCTCGAAAAGCACCCGGAAAACGCTTTTATTGTAAAACGTTACCTGAACAACCGCAGTAGCCTGACCAAAACCGTGATGAATGCCTTACTTTCGGAAGAAACGGTGGAAGAACCCGGGGAAGAGGTGGTGGTTGCGCCGGAAAATGAAGAAAAAATCCGCCTGCATGAGCTGCGTCTGCAAACCGCCTGCGCCCGCTTGCAACAAAGCGGCGCTACCAGCGTGCTGGACTTGGGCTGCGGCGAAGGCAAACTGTTGAAGTTGCTGGCCCAAGAAAAACAATTCAAACGTATCGTGGGTATGGACGTATCCATCCGCAGCCTCGAAATTGCGGCCGACAAACTCAACCTTAAACGTTTGCCGGAACGGGAAAAAGACCGTTTCGAACTCTTTCAGGGTTCTCTGACGTACCGCGACAGCCGGCTGGAGGGGTACGATGCGGCAGCCCTGGTGGAAGTGATCGAACACGTTGATCCGGGCCGGCTGCCGGCGCTGGAACGCAGCGTGTTCGGGTTTGCCCGTCCACGCACGGTCATCATCACCACACCGCGCGCCGATTATAATGTCAAATACGAATCGCTCGCCGATGGCGCCTTTCGCCACAGCGACCACCGATTCGAGTGGACGGAAGCGGAGTTCGCCGCCTGGTGCGCTGGGGTAGGGGAGCGCTTCGGCTATTCTTTTGAAACAGAGGCCGTTGGGGAAACAGACGCCGCATTTGGCGCGCCTTCCCAAATGGCCGTATTCACCCGTAAAGACGAGACCAAACAAAATGGAAATAAAAATCCCTGAATTCTGCTTGGTGGCGCTTGTCGGCTCCACCGGCTCCGGTAAAAGCAGCTTTGCCCGCAAACATTTCAAACCATCGGAAGTGATCAGTTCCGATGCCTGCCGTGCCTGGGTATGCGACGACGAAACCCGTCAGGATGCCAGTCACGATGCCTTTGAACTATTGTATTATATCGTGCGCAAACGCCTGAAAAACGGCCTGCTCACGGTCATCGATGCCACCAACATACATCCCGACGACCGGAAAAGGATTGTGGAACTGGCGCGGGAGTACCACGTTTTTGCCGCGGCGATCGTGTTGAACGAAGAAATAGAAACCTGTATCGAGCGCAATGCCGCCCGCCCCGAGCGGCAACACGTGGGTAAACACGTGGTGGTCAATCATGTACGCCAACTGCGCCGCTCCATCGGCAAACTCAAAGAGGAAGGTTTCCGGTTTATGGAGGTATTGCGCGGTACGGCTGAAATTGATGCCGCAAGCATCACGCGTACGCGCCTGCTCAACAATCTCAAACACGAAACGGGTCCGTTCGATATCATCGGCGACGTGCATGGTTGCGCGCTGGAACTGCACGAACTTTTGTCTAAACTGGGTTACCTCATTTCGCCCGCCCTGGAAGCGCATTCCTGGACGGTGCGGCACCCGGAAAACCGCCGGGCCATTTTTGTCGGCGATCTCGTGGACCGCGGCCCCGACTCCCCGGGCGTGTTGCGGCTGGTGATGGGCATGGTACAGGACGGCGTGGCGCTTTGTGTGCCCGGCAACCACGATATCAAACTGGTCAGATACCTCGACGGCAAAAATGTAAAACTCCAGCACGGCCTGGAAAGTACGGCCGAACAGATGGCCGGTGAATCGCCGGAATTCCGCGCACAGGTGCGCAAATTTCTCGACGGCCTGATCAGCCATTATGTACTCGACGGCGGAAAATTAGTAGTGGCGCATGCGGGATTAAAAGAAGCCTTTCAGGGACGCACGTCCGGGGGCGTCCGCGAGTTTTGTCTCTTTGGTGAATCGACCGGCGAAACGGATGAATTCGGCCTGCCGATACGCTACAACTGGGCTGCCGACTACCGCGGTAAAGCGGCCGTCGTGTACGGCCATACGCCCACGCCCGAGGCGCAATGGTTCAACAACACCATCTGCCTCGATACCGGTTGCGTATTTGGTGGTAAACTGACCGCCCTGCGTTATCCGGAGCGGCAAGTGGTGTCCGTGGCGGCCCACGAAGAGTATTACGCTCCCGTGCGTCCGTTGAAGGATTTGCCGTTGGCGATGTCGCTGCAATTGCAGTACGACGATATGCTTGATATGGAAGATGTGCATGGCAAACTCTTCATTGAAACCCGCTTCGGCCGTGCCGTACACGTGCGTCCGGAGCAGTCGGCCGCCGCTTTTGAAGTGATGAGCCGCTTCGCGGTAAATCCTAAATGGCTGATTTACCTGCCGCCTACTATGTCGCCCTGTGAAACCAGCGCTTTGCCGGATTTGCTCGAACACCCGGCAGAGGCCTTTAACTATTACCGGGAGCGCGGTCAGGAACAAGTCGTTTGTGAAGAAAAACACATGGGTTCGCGGGCTATCGTGGTGGTTTGCCGCGACGAAAACGTGGCAGCCGAGCGTTTCGGCGTACACAACGAGGGTATCGGGGTGTGTTATACCCGCACGGGGCGCAATTTTTTCAACGACCCCGTTCTGGAAAAAGCCTTCCTGGAAGCGGTATCCAAAGCCCTGACCGACAGTAATTTTTGGGAAAAAATGAACACTGGCTGGGCCTGTCTCGATTGTGAACTGATGCCCTGGTCGGCAAAAGCGCAGGGGTTGTTGCAGGAACAGTATGCGGCGGTTGGGGCCGCGGCCACCTTAGGTTTGGGCGCCGCAGTAGATGCCTTGCGCCAAACGGCGGAACGCCTGCCCGGCGCGCTGGATTTACTGGCCCGTTTTGAGGCGCGCGCGCCGTTGGCCGGACAGTTCGTACAGGCTTACCGCCAGTATTGCTGGCCGGTACAGTCGCTGGCCGGTTACAAACTGGCGCCGTTTCACCTGCTGGCGACCGAGGGGAAAACGTACTTCGACAAAGACCATCTGTGGCATTTAGAGCAGATACAAACGATTTGTGCCGCCAACCCGGAACTCCTGCTGGCTACGCGCCATCAATTGGTCCATCTGGACGACCCGGCGAGCGAGGCGGCGGCTACGAAATGGTGGGAAACGATGACGGCAGCCGGCGGTGAAGGCATGGTGGTCAAACCCCTGTCTTTCGTATCCCGCGATGAACACGAAATCTTTCAGCCGGCGGTAAAATGCCGGGGTAAGGAATACCTGCGCATCATTTACGGTCCGGAATACTCCTTGCCGGAACACCTGACGCGGCTGAAATCGCGGGGTATCAAAGCCAAACGTTCGCTGGCAATGCGGGAGTTTATGCTCGGTATGGAAGCGCTGGAGCGTTTTGTAGGGCGCGAGCCGCTGCGGCGTACACATGCGTGTGTGTTTGGGGTGCTGGCGTTGGAGAGTGAGCCGTTGGATCCGAGGTTGTAAGAGGCGGTTTCGTGGAAAATTTTGAAATATTGCAATGTTTATGGATATTTGATAGGCTAGAATCACACTACTTGATATTTTTAAACACATAGGCACATAGATCACATAGATTTTAAGCCTTTGAAAATCAAAAAAACTATGTGGCCTATGTCAATGGTTCGTAATGATTCAAGCGGCAATTTTGCCGAATTCATATAGTGATTTATAGGCTGGATTATTTTTTGCGCGGTGTGGATTGAGCCCATACGCTGAAAAAAATCTTTCCAGCATCAGTTCATTGAAATATTGGGTT
>CAUJEY010000323.1 GCA_963169325.1 Bacteroidota bacterium | reverse complement strand
TCGCAGTTTTCCGCCGATACGATCCGTATGTTGCTGAAAGACAAAAAAATAGACCGGATATGGTTGCGGCAAAACGCCCTGGTGATCAATTCGGAAGACGAGCAACTGTTCAACCAGATCAAAGGCCGGAACAACACCGTTTTTTTCAGCGACGACGAGGCTCGCGAAATGCTCGTAGAAGGCAATGCCCAGGCTGTTTACTATGCTCTCGACGACAAAGGCGCTTACGTGGGGGTGAACGAAACGGCCTGTTCGGAAATGCGGCTTTTTTTCGCAAACAACCAGGTAGAAAGTATCAAGTTTTACGACGCGCCCAAAGGAACATTTGCCCCGATAAAAACGGCGGGTACCAAAAGGCTGGAAGGCTTTTTTTGGGAAAAAATGCGGCGGCCGCGGTCGCTGGCGGATTTGCTGGTGCGAAGCGGCAATCCCAGGTAAATCTTTAAACATTCAACCAAAAAATCTGTGGAAACCTGTGTACGCAGTCCGTGTTATCCGTGTTCCCATCCTCCTACGAGGGCCGCTCGAGCGGGATGGGAACACGGATAACACGGACTGCGTACACGGGTTTCCACAGATTTTTCCCGCTGTGTTCTACATCCCGGACATTTCTCGGATTCACCAAACAGATCGGATCGGAAACTGCTTCACCACCAGCGCCGTATCGGAAACCGGTTGCTCCACAAAACGGCCGTCCTCCCACATCAGTAACAGCGCGGATTCGTAAAAATCCTCCCGCACTTCGTCGCCATCGGGCCGCGAGCTGTGCTCAATTTCCCGCCGCACCAGGTCTTTGTCGCCATCGCCGTCATAATCGAGCATCCAGCTGCCGGTGAGCACCTGCCCGCCGTCGCCGCCGTACCATTCCGCCACGGTGACCCGGCCGGTGAAGGATTTGCTGCGTTTGTCGTACACTAAAAGCGACTGGTGTTGAAACCAGAACTGCCGGATATCCACCAGGCAGGCGTCGGTGCTGTCGTTCAGCGGGAAACGTTGCCGGCCCAGCACCAGGGCTTGGGCAGAGTCGGCTATGTAGTCGATCTCTTGCAGAAAGACCGGGTCTATTATTTTAAAAAACAAGCTGTTTGGGATGGTATCGCCGGCAACGGGAGCGTCGGCGCCGTCTTCGGCGATTTCGAAGTGCAGGGTGTCGGCGGGGGTAGTCGTTTGGAAGTAGGACAACAGGGGTGATTCCGTACTTTTCACGGGTTGCCGGCAGGCAAGCAGGCAAAGTAGCGCAACGAAAAAAAGGTATTTGTCTAAGAAGGGCATATGAATGGTTTTGATTTTTATCGTTTGAGAACGCCGCTCAATTGTGCTGATGTACAAACCACGCTTTTTTATTTTCTCAGTACACATGAGACCGGGCAAAGTGCCCGGCCAATTTATTTAAAGAAAGAGACAACTTTTAAAGAAAACGGCTCGTACCTTAACCGGAAGGATGCTGAACAAGGAGCAGTTGGCTGAAACAATCCGGGGTTGCCGCAGTGGCGACCGTTATGCACAGAACCGGCTATATCGCGCATTTTATGCGTGGGCTTCGGCTATTTGCCTGCGCTACACCGGCAATGCTGAAGAAGCGCGGGAGTGTATGCAAGACGGTTTTTTTAAGGTTTTCACCAAAATAGACAAATATACGGGCGATTTGCCGTTCGAGGCATGGTTGAAAAGGGTGATGATAAACACTTGTATCGACCGTTATCGGGCCAGGTTGAATGCAATCCCCACCATTTCACTGGTGGAAGCCTGCGACGAAACGGTGGTGGCCGAAACCCTCATTAATGCCGATGCGGAGTACCTGCTCTACTTAGTGCGTCAACTGCCCCCTGCTTACCAAACTACTTTTAATCTTTTTGCCGTCGAGGGATATGAATATCAGGAAATCGCTGATATGTTGGGCGTATCCATTGGTTCGGTTAAATCCAATCTATCCAAAGCACGGGGGCGGCTTAAAGAAATGCTCGCCCAACGCCAAAAGGAGGATGCCTATGCAAGACAATGACTTTGACAAATTATTCAGCCACAAGTTCGGCCAACTTCCCGGCGAACCTTATGGCGAGGAACAATGGACAACACTATCGCGCCGCATGGATCACGAACGGCGGCGACATTGGCTTTTGCCGGTACTGCTTACGCTACTTGGCTTGCTGGCAGGAGGCAATGTATTTTGGTGGTATCAGTGGCGCGAAGCCTCGCGCAATATTCAAACCGCCGACAGCCATAGCACCAGCCTTAAAACCGATACGGTGATACACAGGACGGTGGTTTATCACTACGACACGATTTATCAAAACATCACTTTTGTGCGGCGTCAATTCGCCGAAGGGCCTTCTGAGCTGGGGCATGCCGTACCAGGAGACGTGATTTCATCTACAGGCCCAAGCGCTGCCGGCAATAGCGCTGCCGTTGTTCCCGGCGGACAGCAAAATCCGTCTGAGGGTGTTTCTTCCACAAAACCCTCCACGCCTGCCGGCGCAAAAGCACAAGATGTACAAGATATTGTCCATCAACAGGCTCCCCATTCAGGTGAAGAAGCACCTCAATATCCGTCTGGAAATAACATCACTGTGGATACGGCAGAACAGACGACGCTGTCCCGCCCAACTGAAACCCCTGCCACCGATTCACTTTTTGAAGATTTAAGCCAAAACCAACCATCGCCCACGAAAAAAGTACAAGCTCCGTTCCTCTATTTTGCAAGGCCCCGCCTGGGGGCCAGCGCCGTTTTGGGCCTCCCCTACCAGCTACACGACGCTGAAGGTGTTGTTTGGGGAGCAACTGTTTTCGCCGACGTTGAGATCGCCCGAAATTTGCGCTTCGGCGCTGAAATTGGCTATCAGCAAGCCAGTTTGAAAGCTGAGGATACGGATGCGCTGGAAGACCTGGAGATCGAAATCCCCGAACCCGGCGGCGATTTTGAATTGAAATATTGGGAGGCCAATGCGGTACCGGCTTTCATCTATGGCCTGCACTTGCGCTACGAAATACCTCTGCGCGGCAATTGGACGCCCTGGATTGGCTTGGGGGGGCAAGCGGCATCCTATCTGCCGTTTGAAATAGAATTTGAATTTGAAAACGAGACGAATAACCTCGAACTGCATGTTCCGGCAAAATCGGAATCCGATACGCGTTTTCAGGGGATTTTATTCCGGTTGGGCGCAGAATATCGTTTGAATAAGCATCTTCGTTGGGGAGTGGAAGGATATTTACTTCGAAATTTTGGCGAAGGGCCAGGATTGCTTGGCAATCAAATTGGCCTCAAAACCAGTTTGTCTTATAAATTCTAAAACACCATTCCTACATCATAAACAACAAATACTCTCAGACAACAAACAAGCGCTCGTGCTCGTGTTTTTTTTCGAGATTGAATAAAAGAAGTTTTCATTTGGTTTTTTGGGGTTTTTAGGTGGGCCGGGCGCAATGCCCGGTCTGCTTTTTTTACTCAACCGGCAATAGAAACCCCGATCAGTTTCCCGATACCAAACGTGATGGCTGCAGCCATTATACCAAAAATGACCTGTCGCATGCCGGAAAACCAGATACTTTTCCCAGTAAACAAGGTAATGGCCGAGCCGATGACAAACAAGCCAAGCGTGCTGAATCCGACACTGGCTAATATTGCAGTATAACCGCTACTCCAGAAAAACGGCGCCAACGGAATAATCGCCCCAATGGCAAACAGGACGAAAGAGGTGATAGCAGCCTCCCAGGCCGAACTTTTCAACTCTTCCGGATTGATACCGAGTTCTTCTTTGATCAACAGCGCGTGGGCATCGTCTTTGTTGGACATTGCTTTTTGCGCCATTTCCAGCGCCTGCCCTTCAGGAATACCTTTCGCAATATAAATGAGTGTAATTTCTTTTAATTCGCCCTCCGGGTTGGCAATGATTTCGTCCATTTCCAGGGCCATCTGACGCTCGTAGAGTTCCTGCGAGCTTTTCACCGAAATCCATTCGCCCAAAGCCATCGACAACGCGCCTGCCAACAGCCCTGCCGAGCCGGCAAGCAATATTTCGCTCTGGCCGCTGGTGGCGCCCGCCACACCCATCACCAAACTCAGATTGGATACCAGCCCGTCGTTGGCGCCGAGCACGGCAGCGCGCAGTGCATTGCCACCCACCGTTTTGTGCCGGCCCTCTATGCGTGAAATTTGCTCTCCGGAAACCTTGGATTTGTTTTTTAACAGCGATTGAAGGATATTGACGTGATTGCCTTCCTCGCCGGTGACCGGAATATTACCCACTTCTTTTTGCCGGACAATTGCCTGGGCAATGCTCTTTTCCGTATCCATCATCACGCCAATGATATAATCGTAGCCGAAAATTTTACCGATACGATCGAGCACCCGGGCGCGCCAAGATGGCGGCGGCAACACGATTTGAACACCTTGTTGCTGCAACCGTTCCAGCATTTTTGTTGCGTGGCCGTGTTCAATTTCGGCGAGATTCCGAAAAATACCTGCAATGCCGGGGTCCGTTTCGGCCCCGGCTATTTTTTCATAAAGAAAAGCGGCGTCCACTTCGGTCTGGACGCTGGCAGAAAAACGCTTTACTGACTGGGTTGCCATAATTTTATTTTTTAATCGTCGTCGTCACTTTTTTCCTGGCCGCCCGCCGGTCCGTTTTCAACAGCAGCAGCCGTTGCCCCACTTCTGATTTCGGTGTGCCGGATTTCGCCGCCCGAAGCGCCGACCCGTTGCGCAAATACCATCGTCCCGATAGCTGCGGCGAAGGTGAGGGCGTAAAGCATGGAGGCCGCCTTTTTTGATTTGAGGTCGGTATACAAAGTAGCCAGGGCAACCAACCCCAGTGCGCCGACCATCCAAAGGAAAATGTTGGCCATGTCTTCGTGGGCCTCAATCAGGTTTTCCGTAACGCCTGGCAAGCTTTCCACGATCTCTTCGGCGCCTTCGCCGGTGAGGTAAGCAGGAATAGCAAGTATGGCCGAAAGTACAAATAATCCCATCGCCGTTCTTTTTACGGCATCGTTTTTCAGGAAAAAACCGCCTGCTAAAATCAGTAACCCGAAAAGGGTGCCCAGGATGGGCAGGTGGTTGAGCAGCAGGTGCAAATGAGCCTGGTTCATAGCATAAATTTTTTTAAGTGAAGGTAATTGGGGAGGCCTGCGCGGTATCGCAATTCAGACCTCCCATTTATTTTTCAATAATTCATATTGTGTTTATTTTCAGGTAGCGCTCGCTGCTGGTCATCGAGATGCGGCAACGTTTCGGCGGGGTGGAATCGTAGGTATTGCCACAGGTTGGGCACACGAAGTACTGCGCTGAAAGGGTATTCAGCTGATTGTTTTGCAAGGCGGCCAACGCCTTTTCGTAGAGTGGTTTGTGTCTTTGTTCTGTACGGTAGGCGTAGTTCAGGCTGGAGAGCGCCAATTGGTTGTCGGCTGCATTGGCCGCGGCCAGGAACTCCGGGTACATCGTGCTGCTTTCATAAGATTCGCCGGCTATGGCGTCCGCCAGGTTTTCTTTGGTTGTCTTGACCGTGTATTGCGGCTTGACATCGGGCACGACTTCGCCCATGTCTTCAAGCACCCACCGGTGGTTGTTGGCGTGGATTTTTTCCGAAGTCGAAGTGGCTTTAAAAAGCAGGGCGATTTGCGTAAAACCTTCTTCCTGTGCTTTTTTAGCGTAGGCGGCGTATTTGGCGCTCGCGGTAGTTTCGCCGGCATAAGCCGCTCCGAGGTTTTTAATGGTAGCTGTTTTGGCGTCCTGCGTCACATTGAGACTGGTTTTTTTAGCCTTGCCTTTGTTCCCATCTGCCTCATCATCGTCGTCGTCCCCCTTTTTTGTTTTGATAGAATCAGGTGGTGTTTCCGTCTGGGAAGTTTCGGGCGCCTGGAGTGCGGGGTTCTTTTCCGCGCTGGAGCCGCAGGAGGGCAGAAGAATCCAGGCGGCTATGGCCAGAAAAGCAGGAAATAAAATATTCTTTTTCATTGTCTTATCTTTTGTGTGAACTCGTTTTGATAAGACAAAGGTGACTATGGGTACCTTAAAGCAACCTTGGACAATTCTAAAAATTGGCTTAAAATATTAATACGGCAACTGACATAATCATTTTTATCAGCGCCGGCACAGCCTAATTTATCAATTTTTCGGGCAAACTCAACCCGCCCAAATCCAAAGTCCGGATGGGGTAGGGAATTACAATTCCTTCTTCCCGAAAACGTTTGTGCAGCGCTTTTACCAATAAGTGTTGTATCGGAAACTGGTCGGTATATTCCCGTACCCGGAATACGACGGCCATATTAATGGCGGAGTCGCCGAAACTCCGGAAGCGGACAACCGGCGCCGGCTCGGTGACACCACCCGGAAATGCTTCTATAACAGTCATAGCCGTCTCCAAAGCCACTTGTTCTACCCTTTCCAGGTCGCTGTCGTAGTGTACGCCCAATTCCACATTAGAGCTCACCTCCTCACTGGGCAGGTACGAATTTGTTACGATAGAGGAGGAAAGTTTGGCATTCGGAACGATCACCATCATGTTGGGTAAAGTTCGAATGGTTGTATTTCGCCAGGCAATGTCGTGTACATAACCCTCCTCGCCGCCTTCCAGGCGAATGAACTGGCCCGGGCGTATTTTTCGTGAAGCGATGATTTGAATGCCCGCGAAGAGGTTGGTCAAGGTATCCTGAAGGGCCAGGGCAACTGCCAGTCCGCCGACACCCAGGGCGGTCAACATCGGCGTTATCGAAATATCCAATGTTTGTAAAATGACCAGAATACCAATCACATACACCAATCCCCGCATGATGTGATGTGCCAGGGAGGTCGAAGGTAAATCGCCTGTAAGGCCGACGGTATGCTGATGGATGTAGCGCCCTACCAAACGAGCGGTAAAAACTGTGGCGATCATTAGTGCGCTGATTTTCCAGGCCAGAACGGCAGCACTGTGCCAATCGGCGGGTAGAAGCCGGTAGCGCAGCGCAAGGGCCAAACCGGCTGCCAATCCCATCCAATGGCCTATGCCGGCCAATGCCTTTCGAAACCAACTGGACGGCTCTAATTTCCGGAGAAGAAAATATTCGACAACCCAACCGGCCAGCCAGCCTCCGGCTAACAAAGCCAAACTCCAAACAATTGCAGATAAATTCCCAACATAAAATTCCATAGTAAAAAAGAGATGATACTGTTTTACAACACGGACACCCCGGAAGTGTTTGGAGGATTCTATGTCAGGAAATAACTGATTTTCACTAATCCGGTTTTCGAATCCAGATAAATCTTTATCGCCAATTAGTACTCTTGCCGCTTACGAGCACGACGGCCATCCACAAAATATATGGCAGGGCCAACACCAGCGGAATGCAGGCGACGCGCATCGCAGTCGCCGGCTGCCCCTGATTTTTAAAGTACAGGCTGCCGCCGATAATCAGCAGGGCTGCCAGAAGCAGTGCCACCCAAAACAAGACGTATTTTGTGGAAGGAGCGGCATAACGGCCAAAAATACCGTTGATGAACTCCCGGTAACCAAAAAGGGCTATCAGCACGTCGATGAGCCAGATTACCCAAAAAAGAATAAGCGTAGTTTTCGTCATGATTTTTTTGATGGTAAATGAACGGATAAAAATGTATTTTGACGATATAGAAACAGGGGTGGGCGACCAAATCCCCCTCTGGCTGTTCGGGTTTTTGTATTGATAAAATCCCGCTTCCTATCTTTGCCTCCCTTATGCAATGGATAGGCTACCTCCTCACCCGCCTCGTCGCGGAAATTTTCCGTTTCATCCCCTTCCGGCTGCTCTACGGGCTATCTGACGGTTTGGCGTTTTTGCTGCGCGCCGTGGTCGGCTATCGCACCGACGTGGTGTATGACAATCTGCGCCGGGCTTTCCCGGAAAAAACGCAAGATGAAATCAAACAAATCGCCCGGGCCTCGTATCGCAACTTGATGGACGTCACGCTCGAAACCCTAAAATCGTACACCATGCCCCTGGCGGAAATACAACGCCGCTGCCCGCCGGTCAACCCGGAACTGGTGAACCAATACCTCGACCGGGGGCAATCCGTCATCTTGGCCGGCAGCCACTACAACAACTGGGAGTACACCGGGATCAGCATGCCGCCCGCTTTTCACGGCGCCACCGTTACCGCCTACAAGCCCATCAGCAACCGGCTGATTGATACGTATGTCAACTGGACCCGGGCCCGAACCGGCATGGTGCTGATCAGTATGGATAGTACATTTGCCGTCATCCGCCAGCGCGAACGCGAACAGCAGCCCTCGGTATATGTTTTATTGTCCGACCAGTCGCCCTCCAGCAAAAAAAGTGCGCATTGGGTGAATTTCCTCGGCAGAGACACGGCCTCGCTTCCCGGCCTCGACGTGCTGGCGCGTAAGTTCAAATTGCCGGTGTTGTATTATCACGTGCGGCGCCTGAAACGGGGATTTTACGAAGTGGAATATTTTGACATTTGCGCCAACCCGGCGGAGGCTGCCGAGGCGGATATTACCCGCGATTATGCCCGGCGTTTGGAAGGGATTATCCGCGAAAAGCCGGAAAACTGGCTGTGGAGTCATAAGCGGTGGAAGATGGTGCGGGAGTAGGTTTGCCGCTTTAGTCTGATTTTTTAAACCACAAAGTACACAGAGTACACATTAGCCTTGTACTAATGTGTACTTTGTGGTTTAAAAATTTCACTAAAAATGCTAAGATGGACGGTAATTATGTTGCATCAGCAGCCTTTTACCAGAACCTGTTTTAAACATGAAATCAATCTCTCTTGTCTTTTTCTTGCTCCCGGCAAGCCTTTTTGCACAGCAAAAACCACTGGAAATCGCCGACGTTCACCGCTGGCGCAAAATCGAACAACCTCAGATCACCCCCGATGGACAATGGGTAACTTATTTACTCCGGCCGACTACCGAAGGCGACAACACCCTGTGCCTCTGGAATGCCCAAACGCAACAAACCACCACTTTCGAACGCGCCGCAGAGCCGAAGTTTTCAGAAGACGGCCGGCATCTCGTTTTTAAAATAAAACCGCCGCTCGATACCCTGAAAGCCCAACGCCGCCGCAAGGTGAAAGACGAGGATTTGCCGCTGGACAGTCTGGGTATTTACACCCTGGCTACCGGCACGCTGCAAAAACTCCCGAAAGTAAAATCGTACGCCCTGCCGGAAAAATGGTCGGGCTGGATCGCATATCAATTAGAACCGGAGAAGCCGGCCGAACCGAAAAAGGAACCGCCGCCGTCAACTTCTCTGGAAGAAGCTTTGAAAGAAGGCTTCGAGCCCGGCAGCGAAACACCGCCGGCGAGCAAGAAAAAGGACAAAAAGCCTAAAGCGGAGGATACCAAAGAAAACGGCTCCCGCCTGGTACTGCGCGAACTGAGCTCCGGCCGGGAAGACACCGTTCCATTTGTCCGGGAGTACCGCTTTGCCAAACGGGGCCCGGCGCTTTTGTTGCACTCCACGGGGCGCGATTCCACCTTTATCGCCGGGGTGTATCGTTTCGACTGCGATGCGGCAAAACTCCAGCCGTTGTTCCGTTTTGAAAAAGGTAAATTTACCCAACTGGCGCTCGACGATTGGGGCCGCCAGGCCGCATTTTTGGCCGATACGGATACTTCCAAAGCGCGTATCCGGCCCTGGCAACTGTGTTACTGGACAGAAAAACAGGATTCGGCGCGGGTGATTGGTGATGCCGCCAGCGCATTTTTGCCCGGGGTGGGGTTTGCCCAGATCAGCGAACACGCCCGCCCGACATTCAGCGAAGACGGCCAAAAACTGTATTTCGGCATTGCGCCGCCACCAGCGCTACCCGATACGTCGTTATTGCCCGAAGAAATTGTGAATGTAGAGGTGTGGGCATGGAACAACAACCGGCTGTACACCGAAGAGGAAAAACGCCTGGAAGCCGATAAAAAACGCAGCTATCCGGTGGTGTACCATTTGCGGAAGCAAAAATTCGTAACCCTCGGCTCGCCGGAGTTGCCGGAATGGCGATTTCAGGAGCAACGCGACGCCGGAATTGCCCTGGCCTTTACCGAAGAGCCTTATGCGCAATACCAGCAGTGGGAAGGCGCGGCGCACAAAGATTTATACGCTGTAAATATTGAATCCGGCGAGAAACGGCAGATCGTCAAAGACCTGCGCTGCAAACCCCGCCTGTCACCAGATGCCGGGTATATCCTGTGGTGGAACGAACCCGATTCGGCCTGGTATGCCTGGAATGCCAAAAAAAATACGACGGCCCGCCTGACCGACAACCGGGCTGCCCGTTTTTTTGATGAAAAAAGCGACACGCCTGATTTTCCCGATGAATACGGTGTCGCCGGCTGGCTGAACGACGACGAAGCCCTGTTCGTGTACGACCGCTTCGACCTCTGGCAGATTGATCCCAACGGCAAAAAAACGCCAAAACGATTGACGCAAGGACGGGAGAACCAGACAACATACCGGTATGTCCGCCTCGACCCGGAAGAACGCTCGTTTGCGCCCGACGCGCGCCTGCTGCTGCACCGGTTTAATGAAACGACCAAGGCCGAAGGCTACGCCTGGCTCGACCTGAAATCCGGCACGCTTACCCCCTGGCTTGAGGGAGATTTCGCTTACAGCAAATACCCCCTAAAAGCATCAAAAGCCGATGCTCTGGTCTTTACCCGCCAGAACTACCACACCTTCCCTGATTTGTTATATACCCTGTTCCCCCGCTCTTCAAACTTCAAACTTCAAACTTCGAACTCCGAACTCCGCATTTCCACCGCCAATCCACAACAATCGGAATACCAATGGGGGAACATTGAACGCGTCCGCTGGACTTCGCTTTCCGGCGAAGTGCTCGAGGGTTTGCTGGTGAAACCCGATAGTTTCGATCCGCAGAAAAAATACCCGCTGCTGATCAATTTTTATGAACGACTTTCAGACGGGCTGCATCAACATCGGGCCCCGGATGTGCACCGGTCCACCATTAATTTTACGATGTATGCCAGTCGCGGCTACCTGGTTTTTGCCCCCGACATCCCGTATCGCACCGGTTATCCCGGTGAAAGCGCCTACAATGCGATCATGAGCGGCGTAACGGCCCTGCTCAATCAGGGTTTTGTCGATCCGGCCCGTATTGCCCTGCAGGGTCACTCCTGGGGTGGTTACCAGGCAGCATACCTCGTTACCCGCACCAATATGTTTGTTTGTGCCGAGGCCGGCGCCCCGGTGGCCAACATGACTTCCGCTTACGGCGGCATCCGCTGGGAAACGGGCGTGAGCCGGCAATTTCAGTACGAGCGCCAGCAAAGCCGTATCGGCGGCTCGCTGTGGGAATACCCGATGCGATACCTGGAGAACTCGCCGCTGTTTTCGCTCGATAAAGTGCAGACCCCCATACTGATTATGCACAACGACAACGACGGCGCCGTGCCCTGGCAACAAGGCATCGAACTTTTTGCCGGCCTGCGCCGCCTCGGCAAGCCCGTGTGGATGCTCAATTACAACGACGAACCGCACTGGCCGGTTAAGTTGCAAAACCGCATCGACTTCCAAATCCGCATGCAACAATTCTTCGATCATTACCTGCTCGGAGCGCCACGACCCCGCTGGATGGAACGTGGTGTGCCGCCCCTCGAAAAGGGTATTTTACAGGGGCTGGAAGATGGAGGACGGGGAGAGTGAATTACAGTTAGTCGGAGGGTTGCCGGGCAGGGGTTGAACACCTCCCGCCAAACCTTTTCACCGCCAATCTGTTTTTCCAGCGCCACGGCAAAACGGCCGTACCGCATTTTCCTCCATGACAAACAAAACGTACCTCATTGCCGGCGGCTCATCCGGCATCGGACTTGAATTAGTCCGGAAATTAAGCGCGCAGGGGCACGAAGTGATCGTAGTGTCGCGCACAGGCGAGAGCCTGGCCAGCCTGCCCGGTGTCACCCACCTGCCGAAAGATATTTTGACGGATGATCTTTCCGAAGCGGAGTTGCCCGGCGTATTACACGGCGTGGCGTATTGCCCAGGCAGTATCACCCTCCGGCCGTTTCGGTCGCTGAAACCGGAGGCTTTTCTGGAAGACTTCCACATCAATGTGCTGGGCGCTGTCAAAGTGCTTCAAGCGGCGCATAAAGCCCTGAAGCAGGCCGAAAACGCGTCCGTGGTGCTATTCAGTACCGTTGCGGTGTCGCAAGGCATGCCTTTTCATGCGTCCATCGCAGCGGCCAAAGCTGCCGTGGAGGGCCTGACGCGCTCCCTGGCCGCCGAATGGGCGCCGGGTATCTGCGTCAATTGTATCGCCCCCTCGCTGACGGATACGCCGTTGGCCGCCCGCCTGCTGGCCTCACCCGACAAACGCGAAGCTTCGGCAAATCGCCACCCGCTCAAACGCGTCGGAACGGCCGAAGAAGTGGCTGGGCTCGCGTATTTCCTCCTCTCCGGCGAGGCCGGCTGGATGACGGGGCAGGTCATCGGGATCGATGGCGGCATGTCGGCAGTTCGGGTATAATTTGTTTCCATAAAAAAATCTAAAACGATGTTCAACTTCTTTAAACAAGACCCCCTCAAAAAACTGGACAAACAATACCGCCAACTGCTCGAAGCAGCCCGCGACCTGCAGCGCAAAGGCGACATCAAAGGTTTTGCCCAAAAAACAGCGGAAGCCGAGGCGGTGGCGGATGAAATGGAGCGGTTGCGGAAGGGGTAAGATAATTTACGGGCGATATACCAGCATTTTATGAAATTTGTCCCTCGCAAACCCACCTCGATATGTTCAGATTTTCCGCAGCCCTCTATCTGTTGCTCCTGCTCTTTTCCTGCTCCGGCCCGAAAAAAGCCCAACAAAGTGCCGGCACAACTCCGTTTCTCTGGGAAAACGCCAACATGTATTTCCTGCTCACCGACCGTTTTAACAACGGCAACCCCGCCAACGACGTCAACTTCGGCCGCACGGCCCAAGCGGCCAAACTGCGCGGATTCATGGGCGGCGACATCAAAGGCATCACCCAAAAGATTGAAGACGGGTATTTTGATAAACTCGGCATCACGGCATTATGGTTCACCCCGGTCGTGGAGCAAATCCACGATAAAGTGGACGAAGGCACCGGCGCGACGTACGGTTTCCATGGCTACTGGGCCAAAGACTGGACCCGCCTCGACCCCAACTTCGGCACCGAAGCAGACCTCGCCGAACTGGTGGACAAAGCGCACCGGCGCGGCATCCGTATCGTGCTCGACGTAGTGATCAACCACACCGGACCGGCTACGGAACAGGACCCCGTGTGGCCCGCCGATTGGGTGCGCACCGGGCCGCAGTGTACGTACAAGGGCTACGAATCCACCATCGAATGTACCCTGGTCAAAAACCTGCCCGACATCAAAACCGAAAGTAACAACCCGGTGCAGTTGCCGCCCGCGCTGCTGGAAAAGTGGAAAAAAGAAGGCCGGCTCGACCAGGAACTGGCCGAACTCGACGCTTTTTTCCAACGCACCGGCTACCCCCGCGCGCCGAGGTTCTATATAATCAAATGGCTGACCGACTACGTGCGCCAATACGGCGTGGACGGCTACCGCTGCGACACGGCCAAACACGTCGAAGAAACCGTTTGGGCCGAACTGCTCAAAGAGGCCCAAATTGCCTTTGCCGACTGGAAAAAAACGCACCCCGACCAAGTGTTGGACAACAACAAGTTTTACATGGTGGGCGAGGTGTACAACTACAATATATCGGCCGGCCGCTTGTTCGATTTCGGCGACCGGAAAGTGGATTTTTACAACCAGGGATTCAACCAGCTGATCAATTTTGAATTCAAAGGCGATGCACAAAATACGCATGAAGCCACTTTTTCAAAATACTCCGGGCTGCTGCACGGCCAACTCGCTGGTAAGGGTGTGCTCAACTACATCAGCTCGCACGACGACGGCGGACCTTTCGATAAGGAACGGATGAAACCGATCGAATCGGGCACCAAATTGCTGCTCTGCCCGGGCGCCGCGCAGGTGTATTACGGCGACGAAACAGCCCGCTCGCTGATCATTCCCGGTGCCGGGGGCGACGCCACGCTGCGCTCTTTTATGAACTGGGACGAACTGGCTGATAACAGCACCCGCAACGGCCACAGGGTAGCCGACGTGCTGACCCACTGGCAAAAACTCGGCCGCTTCCGCAAGGCGCATCCGGCCGTGGGCGCCGGGGTGCATACCATGCTTTCCGCTTCGCCTTATGTGTTCAAACGCGCGTATCGTTCCCGGAAATTTACGGACACTGTCGTCGTCGGATTGGATTTACCAAAAGGGAAAAAAGAAATCAACGTACAAGGCGTTTTTGCCAACGGCGCTGCGCTGCAGGATTATTATTCAGGCCAAACCGTAACCGTTGCGGGCGGCAAAGCAGTAGTAGATTCCGCATTTGATATTGTGCTGTTAGGAAAATAGTGTTCATTTCCCGGGCCAAACGTTTATTCACCGGGTGACTCAGAGTCACCCGGTGAATAAGGCACCGTCTACCGTCCACCGTCTACCGTCCACCATTCACCGTAAAAGATATGTTTTCAGCCAACACCTATCAATCGCGCCGCGACCGGCTCAAAAAAGACCTCAAATCCGGACTTTTGCTCTTTCTGGGCAACAATGAAGTCGGCATGAACTACGCCGGAAACACCTACCATTTCCGGCAGGACAGCAATTTTCTTTATTTCTTCGGTATCGACAAGCCGGGGCTTGCCGCGGCCATCGACATCGAATCCGGACGGGAAATCCTCTTCGGCGACGAGTTGAGCATGGAGGATATTGTCTGGACGGGCGCCATGCCCTCGCTGAAAGACCTGGCCGGCCAGGTGGGCGTGCGGGAAGTTTTGCCTTTCCGGCGTTTGTTGCCATTTGTAAAAAGAGCCAGAAAGGACGGCCAGGCGGTACATTTTCTGCCCCCGTACCGCCACGATAACATGTTATGGCTGAAAGATGCCCTGAACATCTCGGCGCCCAAGCAAAAAGGCGCCGCCTCGGAGGCTTTCATCCGGGCCGTGGTGGCGCAACGGGCACACAAGACAGCAGAAGAAATTGTCGAAATGGAACGCGCGGTGAACATATCCGGGGCTATGCACGTGGCTGCGATGAAAGCCGCCCGCGAAGGTATGATCGAGGCCGAACTGGCCGGATTGGTAGAAGGCATCGCCGTTGGCGGCGGCGGCCACCTGTCGTATGGTATTATCCTGAGTGTGTACGGACAAATTCTGCACAACCACTACCACGGCAACACGCTACGCAAAGGCCAGTTGGTACTCGGCGATTTTGGCGCCGAAACGGCCATGCACTATGCCGGCGACATTACCCGCACCTTTCCGGTTACCTCAAAATTCACGACCAAACAACGCGAAATTTATGAAATCGTGCTGGATGCGGAAGTCAGCGCCATTCAATCGCTGCGCCCCGGCCTGACCTACCAATCGGTGCATCTCGCCACTGCCCGGCGTATGGCGGAAGGGCTCAAAGCGATCGGCCTGATGCAGGGCGATCTCGACGAGGCCGTTGCCCAGGGCGCCCATGCGCTCTTTTTCCCGCACGGGCTGGGGCACATGATGGGCCTGGATGTACATGATATGGAAGACCTGGGCGAAAAATACGTGGGCTATTCCGACGGCGTGCAACGCAGCACACAGTTCGGCACGGCTTACCTGCGACTGGCGCGGGAACTGGAGCCCGGCTTTGTCCTGACGGTGGAACCCGGGATATATTTCATCCCCGAGCTGATTGATCAATGGCGGCGTAAAAAGAAATTTACGGAATTTATCAACTACCCGGCGCTGAAAAAATACCGCGACTTCGGCGGTATTCGTGTCGAAGATAATGTACTGATCACGGATACCGGGCACCGGGTACTGGGTGAGCCGATTCCGAAGACGGTGGAGGAAGTGGAGCGCTTGCGGTAATGTGGCGTGTACGCTGGGTTACCGACTAAGGTTTCCAAAACATTTTAATGAGGGCAATAATCGCAAAAAACATAACGATTAAAACCAGCGTAAAAACAACCATAAAGGGGGTGGTTGCCGCCTTCGTTCTTAGCCAATCACTTTCTTTAAGATCAAAAAGGCGGTCGTACAAATCGTTGAAAAACCGGAATACTTTCATATCAAATAAATAAGATCAATTATTTTTCGTGCTCCACCCCCATTTCTGCCATCAACCCGAGCCCATATGCCCGGATCGTTTCGATGACCGGTATCGCCCGTTGCCCGCGTTCGGTGAGGGCATATTCTACTTTGGGCGGCACTACCGGATACACCGTCCGGGTGACGAATCCATCCGCCTCCAGTTCCCGCAGCTGAGCGGTCAGCATCTTATGTGTCACTCGGGGGATGTCTTTTTTCAATTCGCCGTAGCGCATGATCCGGCCGTTTAATCGCCAGAGGATGGGCATTTTCCAGGCGCCGCCGATGCGGTCCAGCGCGAATTCGACGGGGTTGTAGTACAGTTTGCTGCGATGCAGAAATTCTGGCATGATTTAAAATATTGACTTTCAGTATACTTTCTAAAAAGTTAGTATAGCACTTTAAGGTAACTATATTGCCAAAGATGGTACAAGGCTGCCAATTTTGCCGCATCTTTTAAACAAAAAAAAGTTACTGTCATGAGCGCAAGTCTGAATATTAACCGGGTTAAAAAAGTAGCGCTGATCGCGGCCAATGCATCGGTCAGTACAAAAACCGGTTGGCCGATTGGTTTCTGGTGGGCCGAGCTCACCCACCCGTACTGGGAATTTACTGAACGTGGCTACGAGGTGGATATTTATTCGCCCGACGGCGGGGCCCTGCAAGCCGATAGTTTCAGCGACCCCGAAGACGCCAGCGGCTATTCAGCCCACGACCTGATTTCATTGGGTTTCAAAAAATCACCTCAGCACGCCGCTTTGTTGGGAAACACCCGCCCGATCTCGGCGATTAACGTGGCCGACTACGATGCCGTTTTCCTCACCGGCGGCCAATCGCCGATGTACACGTTTATCGACAATGAGCCGTTGCACCGTTTGGTCGTGGAATTTTACGAAAAAGAAAAAGTAGTGGGTATTGTTTGCCACGCCACCTGCATCCTGCTCAACACTAAAACTGCCGTTGGCAAACTGCTGGTGGACGGGAAAACCTGGACGGGTTTTGCCGACAGCGAGGAGGATTTTGCCGACAGCTTCGTAGGGCAGCGCATTCAGCCGTTCCGGATAGAAGAAGAAGCTAAAAAACTGTCAAACACCAATTTCATCACCGGCGGCTTGTTCAAAGCGTTTGCCGTGCGCGACGGCCGGCTAATTACCGGGCAGCAGCAGTTCAGCGGCGCCGCGACAGCACGGATGGTGGTGGAGGCGCTGGGGGTGTGATGTTCGTCATTAGGTGATTTCGTCATTGGGTCATTTCGTCATTGGATCATTTCCGTCATTCGGTTGAACTATGGGAAGAGTAATTATTCTGATTACTTGTGTGTGGTGGTGCCACGGCCCCGTCTTTGCGCAACTCAATGAGAGTGACACCTTGCTCCTGCAATATCGCGCGGCCCTCACCGGCAACGTACAATCCGGCAACCTGAAGGCGCTGACGCTGATCGGCCGGCTCGATCTCAGCGTGGCGCCTTCGGGCCGATGGGCGTTTAAAACCCAGAATGCCTCGCGGTATCAGGCGTTTTACGACCGGAAGGCAGACAACGATTTTTTGAGTCAGAATTTTGTTTACGTCTGCCAGCAACGGGCGGTGTATCCTTTTGCCATGGCTTTCCTGTCGGGAAATTTCCGGCGCAAGATCGACTTCCGATGGTTTGCCGGCCCGGGCGTCACCTGGCAGGCCCTGCGCCGGCCGGGGCAGTTGATTAAAATATCGCTGTCCGGGGTGTACGAATCTACCTTTTTTGCCGGCCAGGCCTACAACCGCCCGGAATACAACGGCACCGACCGGATCAGTACGTGGCGGGCGACCACCCGGATATCCGGTCAGCATCGGTTGTTGCAGCAAGGCCTTCGCCTGTATTATGAAGTCTACCTTCAACCTTCAGTGGAGCAGTCCGACAATTTTCGCTGGCTGGCCGACTTGGTTTTGGAATTGCCGGTGTGGAAGGGGCTGAGTTTTAATGCGCATATATTGTACACCCATGAAAATATAGTGATTGAATCGGTAACACAGAACGACCTGATTTTCACCTTCGGCATTGCCGTCCGAAACCATAGATAGCGCCAGTCATGATAGATTTATAAAAATTAAATTTGTTCCACAATTACAATTGACAATATGTACATAGCAATTATCGGAACCGGAAACGTCGGCGGCGCTTTAGCGCAGGGGCTGTCCAAAGCGGGTCACCGTATTCGCCTCGGCGTACGCGACCTCGAACATTTTAAAGGTAAAAACCTGCTTGACGCTTCTCCGGACATTACCGTGCATCCGGTGCGGGAGGCCGTCGAAGCCTCCGAAGTGATCATCCTGGCAGCACCGGCACAGGCAGCCGATCAGGTAGCGCGCGGGCTGGGCGACGTGGCCGGCAAAATCATCATCGATACCATGAACGGGGTGTTTATGCGCCCGGAGGGTTTTGCCAACACGACCGACGCTATTTTGGCCAGTTGCAACACCGTTGACGTCGTAAAATGTTTTAATTCAACCGGTTTTGAAAATATGCTCGACCCCCAATACGGCGATCTGGCTGCCGACATGTTCGTGGCGGGCGATAGTGTCCGCGGCAAAACCCTCGCCTCCGGGCTGGCCCGAGATCTCGGCTTCGGCGAAGTATGGGATTTCGGTGGTTTGGACAAAGTGAGTTTGCTGGAGCAATTTGCCCTGAGCTGGATCAACCTGGCCATCATGCAAAAGCAGGGTCGGGGAATCGCGTTTAAGGTGCTAAGACGGTAGTGGGCCGTCCAGTCCACTAACTACCAGTCTTTCTTCGTCCGGGCCGGCCGGGCCTCCGGCGGCAAAGCCCGGTACTGCCGGGCATTTTTTTGCTCCTCCTGTACGATGGTGGCATCCAGCATCTGACGGGCGGCTTCAGCCGTCATGTTGCCAGAGGGCAGTTCCTTCCGGGGTGTTTGTTGGGCACGGTCCACATAGTTATTCCGCGGCGGCGGTGGCGGTGGCGGCGGTTGTTTTTTAGGCGGCGGCGGTGGTGGTTCCTGTTGTTCGCGGAGCTGGTTTTTGGCTATTTGCAGGTTCTTTTTTGTATCCTGCTGGTTGGATTGGGTCCGAAGGCTTTTTTCGTAGGCCGTTATAGCGTCCTCAAATTTGTTTTGCTGCAACAACGCATTTCCTAAATTATACAAAGCCGCTGCTTTAGCGGTCGCATCCGTTGCAATAGCTGCGGCCTTTTTAAACAGTTCGGCGGCGGCTTCGTATTTGCCCTGCTGGTAAGCGGCATTTCCGGCATTGTACGGCGCCGCTGGGTCTGTTTCGGCCCGGAGATAGGCATTTTCAGCCTGTTGGTAGTCTTTTTTATCGTACAAACGGTCGCCTTTGCGCAATTGGTTGTGGGCCGATTGGGCGCAAACTGTTGCGCTGCACAGGAGCAATAACGTGGTCAGGCTTATTATGATTCGCATGATATTATGGTTCGGTTAGCATGATTCCCGTTGGAGGGCCGGCTCCCCTTTATCCCTTTTACATTTTACATTTTACATTTTGACTTAAGCCCCCTTTTTCCGCCACCACAGCACCTGTTCCGCCATTAGAAACAACAAGCAAGGCAACAGCAGCCATTGGAAGTAGAGGATATAGTCGGTGTAGGCTTTGGCTTCCACCGATGTTTTTTGCAAGCGGTTGAGCTCTTTTACCAACGCCTTTACCTCGGATGCTCCTTTACCGGCGTCGAAAGCGTCGCCGCCACCGGCTTTGGCGAGTTCGCTAAGGAAAGCGGGGTTCGCTTTTGTCCGCACCACCTGGCCCATACCGTCTCTTTTGTACCCGCCGGTTTTGAGGGGGATATTAGCACCGGCCGTTTCGCCCACACTCACCGTATGGATGACCAAGCCGTCAGATCGGGCCTTTCTGGCCTGCGGCACAACAGCCTCCCCGTGATTTTCACCATCGGAGATAATAACCAGGCCACGCCCGGCCGGCGAGTTGGACTCGAACATCCGGCTTGTTAATTCGATAGCTGATACCGCGGCAGTGCCCTGGTCGGCGATAAATTCGGGGCCGGCATTCCTTATAAACATGATCAGGGCATCGTAATCCGTTGAAAGTGGCATTTGTGGGAACGCGTCGCCAGCAAAAAAAATCAGTCCGATACGTTCGCCCTCCAGGGCTTGCACGAGGTTTTGCGCAAAGGTTTTGGCTTGTTCCAGTCGGCTGGGCGATACATCTTTGGCCAGCATACTCTGCGAAATATCCAGCGCCAGCAAAATATCGGCGCCTTGTTGGTCCTTCGGTTCCCGAGTGACGGCGCGGCGTGGGTTGGCAATGGCGACCACCAGCAAACCCAGCGATAACCCGAACAATACGTTCTTCAACCAAAAGCGCTTACCCGAAAAACCCAGCAACAAACGCTGCGCCAGGGCCGGAGAACCCAGTCGCTTCAGCGTTCGCCGCCGCCAATCCCAGTACACCCACAACAGGAATGCCTGGAGGAGCAGTACCCAGAGTAAAAATAAGAGGTCGGGATTTTCGAACTTAAACATAGCTTATACAGTAATAACCCGCAAAGGCCCCCAACGCAGGAACAATTCCAACACGAGCAGGCAGAAAGCGGCATCGAGCAGCCAAAAGAACAGTTCGGTATTGCGTTGCACCTTGGCGATGGTGATTTTAGATTTTTCCAGGCGGTCGATTTTGGTGTAGATATCGCGCAAATCCGTCGGGGAATAAGCGCGGTAAAACTGGCCGTTTGTTAAACGGGCAACTTCGGAAAGCAAGGTAGAGTCGAAGGTCATCATACGTTGGGCGAAAGAAAAGGTGCCGTCGTAGTTCTGCCGGCTGGGCGACAAGACCACGCCTTCTTTGCCGATGCCCACGGTGTACACCCGAACCCCGAGCGCGCGTGCCATTTCAGCGGCCTTTATGGGCCCGAATTCGCCCGCATTATTCTCTCCGTCGGTGAGTACAATGGCAATTTTACTGACCGATGGGCTGTCTTTGAGGTGATGAACAGCGGTAGCAATCCCCATGCCGATAGCCGTTCCATCTCTGAGTTTGCCCACCTGAAGGTTGTTGATAAACGCCTGCAACAGCCGCCTGTCGTTAGTCAGCGGGCATTGTGTAAACGCACCGCCGGAAAAAACCACCAGCCCGATGCGATCGAAGGGGCGCCGGAGGATAAAATCCTTGGCCACTTGTTTTGCTACCGTGAGGCGGTCAGGTGCAAAATCCTTCGTCAACATGCTGGGCGAAATATCCATCACCAGCAATATATCCATGGCTTCCGCCTCTGTCTTATCCTCATACCAAGCCAATTGCGGACGCGCCATAGCCACTATCAACAAAACCAACACTACCCAGCGCACCGCCTGCAACCAGGTGCGCGCGTACACCACCCAGGTTTTTACCCCCTTCATCGCCGCCTGACGCGATACCTGCAACATCACGTGCCGCATACCGATATCCTTCCGGTACCGGTAAATCAACCAGGGCAGCAATAACAACAGTAAAAGCCAGTAAGGATCAGCGAAAGTCAAAATGATTTATGATTTATGATTTACGATTTACGAATGACGATTTGTCAATGACGAATAATGACGATCAATGACGATCAATGACGAATAAGGACGAACAATGACGTTACTCCCGCACCACTTTCCTGGCGTTATCCAGCGCTTGCACGTGGAACTGCGGGGGCGGCGGCATTTCGGCGTATTTGACCATATCAGCCTGGTGTAGCAGATAATCCAGCGTTGCCTTAAGGTGATCGGGGAATTTGGTGTCTTTCAACAGGTTTGCAATTTCGCGGGTGGTTGATTCGAGTGCAAGAATGTGGTATTGATGTTCCAAATATTCGCGTACAATAATACTTATTTGTGCATAGTATTCGACGAGTTGGCCTTGTTGCCACAGGTTGTGTTGTTCGAGTTCGGCTAACTTTTGCAACGCGATTTCTTGTGCCGGAAGTTTGACAGGGGGCGGCGCTGTAACAACCGCTACCGGTTTTGAACGTTTTGACCGGCGTCGGGCAAATCGGAACAAAAGCAGCAGTAATACCAATGCGCCTGCAGCCCAGGGCCAGTAATCGGTCCAACGGGTCGGTTCACGCCGGATGTCGCGGATGGTGTCCATCTCGCTCAATTCGGCGCCGGCTTGGGTTGACACAACGGTCAAATCCAGTGCGTTGGTTTGTACGGTATCGTCCAGGTGGAGTTGTACGGTAAGGGGGGCTAGTTGCCACACGGCGCTGTCGAAGGCGATCAGGGTAAACCGTTGCACCCACTGTGCGCCGGAGCGGGTCCAGTCAGATTTGGATAAGATATTTTCGGCAGGCAGTTGTTTTTGCCAGGCGGCAAAACTGACACGTTTGGGGGCTACACGCACGCCGGTCACCAATACGCGCAGTGAAAACGTGTCGCCGGCCTCTACCCGTGCGGGATCGAAGGAGGCGCTTGCTTTGACTTGCGCCGAAACGCGGACAGCACCCGCAAGAAATGAGAGGTACAGGAGGTAAATGGCGATCCGTCGGTTAACCATGCGCCACAATTTTGGATCGTTGGGCAAAAAAGCGCAGCAGGGCCGTTACGTACGGTTGGTTGGTACACAAGCTCAAAAAATCGGCCCCGGCGCGCCGGAACATACTTTGAGTGGCCGCTTTATGGCTTTCAAAAGTGTATTGATACTTCCGGCGCATGTTTGTGCTTGTGGTATCCACCCAAATTTGTTCGCCGGTTTCGGCGTCGGCTACGCGGAGGATGCCCACATCGGGCAAGTCGCGTTCCAGCGGATCCCAGCAGTGAATGCCGATGCAGTCGTGCCGGCGGGCGAGTACGCGCAAAACGTCCTCGTATTGCTCGGCCAAAAAATCGGACAGCAAAAAACACACGCTGCGTTTTTTCAATACATTTTGGATAAAGTGCAGGGCGCCTGCCAGGTCGGTGCCGCGCCCGCTTGGTTTGGCGGTCAAAATTTCCCGGATAATCCGTAAAATATGCTGTTTGCCTTTTTTAGGCGGAATAAACAATTCGATCCGGTCCGAAAACAACATGACCCCTACCTTGTCATTATTGGCAATGGCCGAAAAGGCCAGCACGGCACAAAGTTCGGTCAGGTACTCTTCTTTGAACTGGGTATGGCTGCCAAAAACGGCCGAACCGCTCACATCCACCAGCAGCATGACCGTATTTTCCCGCTCTTCTTCAAAAACCTTAATGAACGGCTCGCCGGCCCGTGCCGTCACGTTCCAGTCGATTGCCCGTACATCGTCGCCCGGGGAATAGAGCCGAACCTCGCTGAACGACATGCCACGGCCCTTGAAGGCACTGTGGTAGCCACCGGTGAACAGGTGACTGCTCAGCCCCCGGGTCTTGATTTCGATCTTGCGAACTTTTTTGAGCAGGTCGGTGGTGTCCATGAAAAGGGTTTAAGGAATGACGATCGTTTGCAGAATCTGCTTGATGATGTCTTCCTGGCTGATATTTTCCGCTTCGGCTTCGTAGGTCAGGCCGATGCGATGCCGCAAAACATCGGGACAGATATCCCGCACATCATCGGGCGTGACATAGCCGCGGCGGTTCAGGAAAGCCAAGGCCCGTGACGCTTGCGCCAGGGCGATGCTGGCCCGGGGCGAAGCGCCGTAGGTAATCAGCGGAGCCATGTTTTTTAATCCAAAGAGATCGGGAGTCCGGGTGGCGAAAACGATATCGAGGATATATTTTTCTATTTTTTCACTCATATACACCTTGGTAATGGCTTCACGAGCCTTTAGCAGGGTTTCTACAGAGATGACTTTATGTACCCCTTCTGGCCCGGCATTGAGATTGCGGCGAATAATGTCGCGCTCTTCGTCCTGGGTAGGATAGCCGATTTTGACCTTGAGCAGAAAACGGTCTACCTGTGCCTCGGGCAGGGGATAAGTGCCCTCCTGCTCGATTGGGTTTTGGGTAGCCAGTACCAGAAAAGGCTCGTCTAATTTAAAGGTTTCATTGCCGATGGTGACCTGGCGCTCCTGCATGGCTTCGAGCAGGGCGCTTTGTACTTTAGCCGGCGCGCGGTTGATTTCGTCGGCCAGCACAAAATTGGCGAAAATAGGCCCTTTGCGTACCGTGAATTCTGCTTTCGCCGGGTTGTAAATCTGGGTACCCACCACGTCGGCGGGCAACAGATCCGGCGTAAATTGTACCCGGCTGAATTTGGCGTCCACAGCCTGTGCCAGGGTTTTGATGGCGAGGGTTTTGGCTAGTCCGGGCATTCCTTCCAGCAGAATATGCCCCCTGGTAAGCAGGCCGATCAGCAGGCGCTCCAGCATCTTGTGCTGACCAACAATGACCTTGGAAGTAGCGGAAGTTAGTTTTTCGACAAAAGCGCTTTCGGATTGTACATACCGGTTGAGCGCTTCTACATCTACAGTTGATTGCATGAAAAGTTGGATTAATACGAAGGGGAAATTGATTAAACGTTAACAAAAGACTTTCGGGTGTCCGGCGAGGATAATTTTGTTAAAATTGGGGGTATTCCCTGAAATAACAACGTAGTCGGCAAACATAGGTTAATTTTGTTGAATTTGATTCAATTGGATGTTTAACCGGCCATTGCAATGCAAAGGAACCTTAAGATTGATTTCCATGTCACCAGTAAGGTTTACTTTTGGTTGTTTTAAAAAGTTTTGTTCATGCGAAATTTCCAATCAACGATGAAAATACAACTTCTGGCGCTGACACTATTGCTTGCTGCTCCCCTTTATGCAACCCGCTATTATGTAAACGCCGCCGCTACGGGCAATGGCAACGGCCTTTCCTGGGCGAACGCATTCACCGACCTGCAAAAAGCGCTTCAACCGGCCATTGCCGGCGACGAGATATGGGTGGCTAAAGGCAACTATTTGCCGACAACGACTGCCGACCGCACCATTTCGTTCAGACCCGCTGACGGCGTGCGTATTTTCGGCGGCTTTGCGGGTACGGAAACAAGCCTGGAACAGCGCGATTGGGAAAGTAATCCCTCCATCCTGAGCGGACAGATCGGTACGCCGCTCATCACCGATAACTCGTATCACATCATGTGTTTGTCCAAACCGGATAGCAATACGGTACTTGACGGACTGACCTTTCAGTACGGCAATGCATTTGGGTCGGGCTTAGATGATAATGGCTCGGCTATCCTTATAGCGGATTCTACCTACACAGCAGTTATAGCTCCGCGAATACGGAATTGCCGGTTTTTATATAACCAGGCCAAAAATAACGGTGGCGCGATAGGCATATTCGGATTTGCCGCCGATTACAGCCGTTTTGAAAATTGTTATTTTCAACAAAACAAAGCGGCTCAAGGTGGGGCTATTACTTTAGCATCGAATAATTGCAATGCCGAATTTCTGGATTGTTTTTTTTTAAAAAACGAAGTGGGTGTAGGATCCGGCGGTGCGGTATCGGGGCAGTCCGGCAGCCTGCGATTCGAACGTTGCCGCTTTGAAGAAAACGAAGCTAAACGATCAGGGGGAGCCGTTTATACAATAGCAGGAACCGGCGGCCTTGCGCCAATGTTCGCAGATTGCCTTTTTTTGCGAAACCGAACCACGAGTGGAGAATTTGTTTCCGGAGACGGCAATGTGTATGTCTTACTCAATGAGGCAGATTCTTTCGTCATGACTCGGTGTCAATTTATAGAAAATAAAAGCACTGGGTCAACAGTCTCCCCCGGCCTGGTACTCATTCCAGGTGAACGGGAAGACGTTACAATAAGGATTACGGACTGTATATTCGAGCGGAATGAATCCTCGGGAACCTGGTTGGTCCGTGTACCGGATATTAAAAATCAATTTCGCTCGATGGATTTTCAGCGTTGCCGTTTTTCCGGCGACAAATGCTCTTCCATAGCGTTGTCGCGGACGAGCTTTGGGACAACGCCTTTGACTGTCCGAATTGACAGTTGCCTGTTCGAAAATATCGACAACAACGCAGGGGTTTTACGTTTAGGCTTGTCTGGAAATTCCAGTTTATCCGTTCGCAATTCCAGACTTCAGGGAAATAATGGGGCCCGCCTGGTAGATGCAAGCGCGGTTGAAAACCACTTTGCCAATTGTATTTTTGAAAATAATCAGGGCCATGGTATGTTTGTCCTTAATGATAATAACTACCGTTTTGATAATTGCGTGTGGCTAAAAAACAAACTGCAATTTTTAATGTTTGAGGCATTCGAGGTAACGATGACCTTCGCCAATTGCCAGTTCGATTCGAACGTAACCGCGAAAGATGGGGCGTTTCCGTTTTACGCCGGCAAGGCGAATATTTACAATTCTGTTTTCCAAAATAATAATGGCACTCCCCTGGGTATCCCTCAGTACGCCAATCCCCACTTCGAACACTGTTTTTTTGATTCCATACCTGCAAACCTCTCGCCCAAAATCACCTTCGGCCCGGGCAACCTTACCGGTATTGACCCACAATTCGCCGACCCGGCCGCAGGCGATTTCCGCCTCCTGCCCTGTTCTCCCCTGGTTCATGCCGGCGACAACGATCATGCCGGTGGTGCCACCGACCTGGAGGGCAATCCGCGAATCGCCGGCGGCCGGGTTGACATCGGTGTTTACGAAACTGAGGGCCCGACTATAGCCGACGAACCGATAGTCGCTCCTTCCTGTAATGCTGATTCCTCGGGCATCGTGGCCGTGCAGCCTTCGGGCGGCTGCCCGCCCTACACCATCTCCTGGACAACATCTGACGGACAGACCGGAGAGAACCTGACCGGTTTGGCGTCCGGCGAATATGTGTTTACCATTGCCGATACCCGTGGCTCCGAATACCAGTTGCCACTGACCGTGCCACCGCCGGTAAGCCTTCAAGCCCTGGCAACCCCGGTGCAGTGCGGCGATACGCTCGGCGGCAGCGCAGGCGTCAACATACTGAACGGCACATCGCCTTTTACTTATCAATGGTCGGATGGTGACTATCCCGACAGTTTGCGCGCAGGCCTGGCCGCGCGCGCCTACATGCTCACTGTGACCGATGCCAATGGTTGCTCAGCCGTCGCGGTAGTGGATGTGGAAAAACAGGGCATCCTGAATGTGACGATTCAGGTTGGCGAAATCAGCTGTCCCGGCGCTGCCGACGGCAGTTTCACCGTGTTGCCCAACAACGGCAAAGCGCCCTTTACCTGGCTTTGGGACGATGGCAGCACGGCGCCCACCCTTGCCCCGATCGGGCCCGGCGATTATGTCGGCGCGCTGACCGATGCTTTAGGTTGCACCATCGGCTGGACACTGCCGCTCGATGAGCCGAAGGCGCTGCAGGCCAATCCACAAGTGACGCATGCAACCGATTCAGTCCTGGCAAACGGCAAAGTGACGCTGATGCCTTCCGGCGGCACGGCGCCATTCGAAGCGCTGTGGATTACCGGGGCTGTGGGATTGGACATCGGCAGCCTGGCGCCGGGCGTTTACACCGTTACCCTGACCGATGCACACGGTTGTACGGTGATGGAAACGATGACCGTGGGCGTCACGGTCAGTACAAACGCATTGGAACGTCCGGAAATACTGGTTCGGCTTTTTCCTAACCCAACGACCGGTTTTACGGTGTTGGAAGGCTATGCACTGGAAGCCGGGTTGCACTATTTGGCAATAACGGATGCTGCCGGGCGGACAGTAAAGGTATTGGATATTGGTACGCCAATAGGAGCATTTCGGGTTGTTATCCCATTGGCTGGATTGCCGGAGGGAATTTATGCGTGGCTTTTTCAGGCAGGAGCAGGGATTCAAGCAGGGAAAATCATTATCCGGTGATTTTTTAGCCGGGGTTGGGAATAGAAACCGTTAATGGCGCCAACCCGAAACCCGCCAACCCGAAACCCGTTAAACCCGTTAAACCCGTTAATTAAACCATTCTGATTACCTTTGCCCCGTCAAAACAGCAATGTACTGCCTATGCCGATGGATCAAATACATGAAGTGGAGCGCCTTCAGGAGGAAAAAGCCGAAATGTCCTTTTTCGAACATATCGAAGAGTTGCGCAAACACATCCTGCGTTCGGCGGCAGCAATTGTGGTGGTGGGTATTGTTTGTTTCACGAACAAGGATTTTGTTTTCAATACCCTGATTTTCGGCCCGCGGAACCCTGATTTTTTCTCTTACCGGTTTTTATGCAGTATTTCCCACTGGACCGGCTTGGGCGATAAGATGTGTGTACAGCCCGTAAAATTTCAAATCATCACCCGCCAGTTGGGCGAAGTACTCATGCAGCATTTGTATGTATCGTTCTGGCTGGGCATCATCGTGGCATTTCCCTATATTCTCTGGGAATTCTGGAAATTCATCCGCCCGGGCTTGCTCGAAGAAGAGCAGAAAAATATTCGCGGCGTGGTGGGCGTGTGTTCCGGACTATTTTTGCTGGGCGTCAGTTTCGGATATTTTGTTGTTGCGCCGTTTTCCATCAACTTTTTGGCCGGCTACACCCTCGAAGGCACCGAAACATCGCCGACGCTTGATTCTTACGTGACCTACATGACGATGTTTACCATACCGACCGGCCTGATTTTCGAAATGCCGGTGGTGATTTATTTTCTGGCTAAAATAGGGCTGGTGGGGCCGCAATTTTTGCGCACCTACCGCCGCCATGCCATCGTGGTCATCCTGATCATTGCGGCCATTATTACGCCGCCCGATGTGGTATCCCAGACCATCGTGAGTATTCCCCTGTTTATCCTCTACGAGGTAAGTATTGTTGTTGCCGCCAGGGTGCAGAAGCGGCGGGAGCAGGCTTTGGAAGAAAACCCGCGCAAAGAGGTGCGGCCGACGGATGAGCCTTAAAGTGCCTCTTTTGGTGTTTATGTGTTTATGTGTTTTAGTGTTTATGTGTTTTAGTACCGACTACGAGACTAAAACACTAAAACACATTAAAACGCATACCCCACCGTCAAATTGAACCGGTAGGCCGGCAGTAACCAGCCGGGCGTGCGAACCTTTATTTTGTCATCCTCAATCTCCGGCGTCAGTTTCGAGCCGATGAGCGGGATGTCTTTTACGGCTTCCGCCACTTTATCGCGAAAGGCTTCGATATCATTATCCGGATTGGTACTGCTATAAGTCAGGGCGCCGCGGAGCCACTTGAAATCGATACCGATGAAAGTCACATCCATCGTGACACGCTCGCCGAGGCGAAATTGCCAGCCGGCAGCGGCGCCCAGGCCGGCGCCACCCACGGCTCCGGTAATACGTGTTTCGCCCTGTTCGGGAATTTCCGTCACCCGCGTGAGCGCTATACGATTGTAACGGGCATAAGGCGCTAAGTAAAATCCGCGCAGGGCTTGGGAACCGAGGTAGAACCGGTTTTCCACAATTACACCGAAGGAGCGGAACTCATTGGTTGTTATTTGGCCGCTTTCATCTATTTCAATATCACTGGCAAGCCATCCGGGTAGTTTGCTGTTGCGGGGTATGCCGACGATAACCGACAACGATTTGTTTCCGGAATAGGCCCATTCGCCGCGCACATTGAATTTGCCGCTGCGCGTCAGCAGGCTGATTGGGGCAACGCCAAAAATGAAGGATTGGTCGGGAGAATAATCGCGGCGGGATTGGGCAGAAGCAGGAGTAACAAGAAGGCTTAGGGTCAGTAACAGCAGAGCGGAGCAAAAAGTCGGTTTCATTTTTTTAGTTTTGGACAGTTGTGAACAGGCTTTTCAGGCTTTTTAAAATCGTCGTCGGATATCCTGAAAATCATGTCGATCCTGTCTGAATTAAAATCAACTGCCCAAAAACGCGAACGCCTGCCCCACATTGCAGGACAGGCGTTAAGGCTGTGCTAAAGTTTACGCACTAAAAAGTTAGGATTTCCGCCACTTGATGCTGCAGCCGATAGCCTTGGTCTCTTTTACCGTGATTTCTTTGCCATCCCTCAAGGCATTGATGGCGTTTTCCAGGTATTTTTCTTTTACCGCTTCCGGCTCTTCGTGGTTATCATCGATGGCGCCGATGTAGTGCACCACGCGGTCCTGATCCAACAGATAAACATGGGGAGTACGGGTAGCGCCATAAGCACGGGCGATCTCCTGCGTATCGTCTATCAGGTACGGAAAGGGATAATTTTTCTCCTTGGCCCGTTGTTTCATGCCCTCGTAACTGTCGCTGGGCGAAACATCCTTATCGTTGGGGTTGATAGCCACCACGGGGTATCCCAGGGGAGCGTACTTGTTGTGCAGGTCGATGATCCGATCCTGATAAGCCAGGGCGTAAGGGCAGTTGTTGCAGGTGAATACCACGATGTAACCTTTGGCCGTTTCGAAGCCCTTGAGGGAGTAGGGTTTGCCGTCCACGTTCTTCAGTTTGAAATCGCGGGCTGTGTCGCCAACGTGGTAGCCGTCGTGCACAGGCAGGGTGAAACACCAGGTCAGCAAAGCAATGCCAACGGCGATGAGTGCAGGGAGTCTTTTCATAATGCGTGAAATTTTTGTTTGAAGATAAAATAAAAAGGGTTTCTGGTTTGAGGGTTTCTGGTTTGAGGGTTACTGGTTTGAAGGTTTGAGGGTTGCGGGTTTGAAGGTTTCTGGTTTGAGGGTTTTCGGCGTGCCCTAAACCAGTAACCCTCAAACTTTCAAACCCTCAAACCTTCAAACCAGTAACCTTTATAAGGCGTCCATTACCGCCTTTTCCAGTTCTTTATAACTCAATTGTTTTTCAAAAAAACGTTCGTAGCCACGTTGTTTGTTGACAATGAGTGTGGCCGGGATAGCGCCGGTCCAGTCGGTACTGACTAAATTGATCCAATCATTGGGGGTTCTTTCATCTAAAAAGACGACCTGGCTTTTTAGTTTTTTGCGTTTCACAAAGGGAATCACTTTTTTATCCACCTCGCGCCGGAAATCGGTGCTGATGAGAATAACCTTTACTTTTTGGCCGGCGTATTCCCGGTGGAGTTTTTCAAATTCCGGCAGTTCAGCCACGCAAGGCGCACACCAGGTGGCCCAAAAATTAAGGACGTACAACGTATCGTTACCGGCATTTTTCCAGCGGGTCAGTTGATCGGCTTTTATATAAGGAATATCCTGGGCTGTCAGTTGCAGCACACAACCGAGTAAAAAGCCGAATAACAGTATTTTTTTCATAAGTGGCACTAATAACGCCTTATCGTAGCAAGTGTTTTGACACGATTCGACAGAAACCGGGATTCGGACGGTATTTTGCAAAAAAGAGCAACCGGGCGGTTTTGATCGGCAAAACGCATATTTGACCAAAATTTGACCGGTTTTTGGCTACATTACGCTATCCTTGCGGCAAAAATCACCTTTCCTATGCGCCTGATCGCCTTATTACTGCCCTTGCTATTCCCAATTTCAATTTTTTCGCAACAACCGGCACCCGGCGTCCCGCCGGCAAAACCCGAAACACACCTCAAAAATATCCGCCAACTCACCTTCGGCGGCGACAATGCCGAAGCCTACTGGAGCCCCAACGGCAAATGGCTGACCTTTCAGACAAACAACCCCGCCTGGGGCCTGCACTGCGACCAGATCCACGCCATGGAAGTAAACAAAGCCGCAGGTAATAAAAACTACCGGCCGCTCGATATCAGCAAAAGCAAGGGCCGTACCACTTGCTCGTATTTCATGCCCGGGAACAAACATATCATCTTCGCCAGCACCATGGCCGATGCCGATACCTGCCCGCCCACGCCCGAACTCCGCGCCGGCGGCAAATACCTGTGGCCGATCTACGATTCCTACGATATATACGTGGCTGATCTGAAGGGCAAGGTGACCAAGCGCCTCACTGACACGCCCGGTTACGACGCCGAGGCCGTGCTCAGCCCAAAGGGTGATAAAATCCTGTTCACCAGCACCCGCTCGGGCGACCTGGAACTGTGGACGATGAACCTCGACGGCCGCAACCTGAAACAAATCACCTTCGACCTGGGCTACGACGGCGGCGCTTTTTTCAGCCCCGACGGCTCTAAAATCGTGTTCCGCGCCAGCCGGCCCAAAACGGCGGAAGAAATCCGCGAATACCGGGAATTGCTGCAACAAGGCCTCGTAGCGCCCACCAACATGGAAATCTATACCTGCAACGCCGACGGCTCCAACCTGCACCAGGTAACCCAACTCGGTAAAGCCAACTGGGCGCCGTTTTTCCACCCATCAGGCAAAAAAATTATCTTCTCCAGCAACCACCACTCCACCCGCGGCTACGATTTTCAGTTGTACATGATCAATGAAGACGGCACGGGCCTGGAGCAAATCACTTCGGAAAGTATCTTCAATTCTTTTCCCATGTTCTCGCCCGACGGCAAAAAAATTGCCTGGTCGTCCAACCGGAATAACGGCGGCACGCGGGATACGAACGTATTTGTGGCGGATTGGGTGGAATAGATTTGAATGATGAATGATGAATGATGAATGATGAATTTTCTTTGTTAATTTTCTAATTCACCATAGGGCGAAACATATTCATCATTCATCATTCATCATTCATCATTCATCATTCATCATTCATCATTCATCATTCATCATTCATCATTCATCATTCATCATTCATCATTCATCATTCATCATTCATCATTCTCGAAATCAGCACCTTATCAATCTTACTCTTATCCATATCCACGATTTCGAAGCGATAGCCTTCTGATTCGAAGTGGTCGCCGGCGCGCGGGATTTCGCTGAGTTTGTTCAGGATATAACCGGCCAGGGTGGCGTAATCGACGTCATCGAAGTCAAATTCTTTCAGATCGACGGCTTCACGCAGTTCATCTATGGGAATAGCGCCTTCCACCAGCAAGCTGCCGTCTTCGCGGGTAATAATAGACGGCGCCTCGATATCGTCTACGTCGGGCAGCGCGCCGAAGATATTTTCGGTGAGGTCGTGCAAGGTAATAATGCCCTGCATGGATCCGTATTCATCCACTACCACGGCAAAATAGTTTCGGTCTTTGCGGAAACGCTCCAGGATTTTAAGCGCATTCATCGTTTCGGGTACGTACAACGGCGGCATCAGTATTTGCCGCAGGTCGAAGCCCGGTTTGTGGTAGTTATCGATGTAATCGCGCAGACGAACGACACCCAGGATGTTTTCAATGGAATCCTCACAAACCATAAACTTGGTATAACCGCTCTCGCGTATTATCCGGTCGTTTTCTTCCGCCGATGCCAGTACGTCGAGCCATTCCACCTCATTGCGATGGGTCATAATCGTATAGGCGTCGCGGTCGGCAAAGCGCAGGATATTCTGAATAAATTCACTTTCCTTTTCCTCCAGTACGCCCTGCTGGTTGGCCATTTTTACCATCAATTTGATTTCCTCCTCGGAAATATACTGCTGTTCGCCCGGTTTGATAAAAAGTAACCGCAGGAAGAGTTTGGTAGACCAACTGAGAAACAAGGCAATCGGCTTGGTCAAACGTGTAACCAGCATCATCATCGGAGCACAGGCCAACGCCAGCGACTCCGAATGTTGTATAGCGATGTATTTGGGCGCCACCTGGCCGACTACGATAGATACGTAAGCGATGAGGGCAATGATGGCAGAAACCGAAATCTGGCCGGAATATGGCGCTAAAACGGGGATTTGTTCAAGCAGTGGCACGAGTACCGAACCAAACTTCATTCCCCCATAGGCGCCAAGCACGATGCTGATCAGCGTGATGCCGATCTGCATGGCCAAAAGATAATTATCCAAATTGTCCAGCAGATCAATAGCAATGGACGCACTGTGGCGGCCCTTGGCTTTTTCGCTTTCCAACTTGGCTCTTTTGGTCGTGAGCAGGGCAATTTCACCCAGCACCAGAAACCCATGCAGGACGATGAGTATGAGAATTATAGCTATTTCCATGGAAACTGCCGCAAAAGTAGCAAAAACTGTCGGATTTTGACAGCCTCTTTATTTTGTTGCCTGAACTGCTCCTTAAAAATGACGGATTTGGAGCCTGAACTGGTGAAAAAACAAGATTGCGGCGCTTCTGCCTGACGTTTTCCCTTACCTTTGTACCCCACAAATTCACTCTTACATAAATGCCCAACCCTTCCCAGCGGAGCCTCCAGGCGCACAGTTCGCCGATCCGCAAACTCGCCGCTTACGCCGATCAAGCCAAAAAAGACGGAAAAACAATATGGCACCTGAATATCGGGCAGCCCGACATTCTCTCCCCGGAACAGGCGCTACAGGCCGTGAAAGCGGCAGACCTTAAACTGCTGGCCTACAGCCCTTCCGGCGGCACGGCGTCGTACCGGGAAAAAATGCCCCGGTATTACCACAAGTTCGGCATAACCATCGCTCCCGAAGATATTTTAGTCACCAATGGCGCCTCGGAAGCCATCCTTTTTGCCCTGCTGGCTTGTTTGGACGCCGGCGAATCCGTGCTTACGCCGGAGCCGTTTTATGCCAATTACCTGGGTTTTGCCGGCATGGCCGGCGTTGAAGTAAAAACCGTGCCGACCCGGATCGAAACGGGTTTTGCCCTGCCTTCGGTGGACGATTTCCGCCGCGCGATTACCCCCGATGTTCGGGCGATCCTCTTGTGCAACCCCAACAACCCGACCGGAACGGTGTACCCCGAAGCGATGTTGCGCACCCTGGCGGAAGTGGTGATGGAGCGAAACCTGTTTTTGCTGGTCGACGAGGTGTACCGCGAGTTTTGCTACGGTGATACGCCGTTTTTCTCCGCCTTAAATCTCCCGGGTCTGGAAAAACATGTCGTGGTGCTGGACTCCATTTCCAAACGTTTCAGCGCCTGTGGCGCAAGGGTGGGCGCCATCTTGACGCGCAACCATGAATTGCTGACCGCCATTCAGAAATACGCCGAAACGCGACTCAGCCCGCCCACCTACGGCCAGATATTTGCCGAAGCCACGCTGGATACTCCGGAGACTTATTTCGAAACGGTAAAAGCCGAATATCAACGCCGGCGCGACCTGCTCTACCGCCGCCTGAGCGCGATGCCTGGCGTAAGTTGCTATTTGCCAGATGGCGCATTCTACCTGTTTGCCCGCTTTCCGGTAGACGATGCCGACCGGTTCTGTCAATGGCTGCTGGAAGCATTTTCTTATCAAAACCAAACGGTCATGCTGGCGCCCGGGTCGGGTTTTTACGGCAGCCCCGGGCTGGGCATGCAAGAAGTGCGGCTGGCTTATGTGCTCAACTGCGACGACCTGAATTGTGCCATGGATTGTCTGGAACGCGCCCTGGAGCAATACCCGGGTCGTACCGAGACAAGCACCCTCAACGCGGAGCCCGTTGATCACTCCCTGCGCTGATAGATGCCCGGCTTAATATGGCTTAATGATTTGCCCAGTGTTGGCGCCAAAAACGGCCTTACGGAAGCCGTATTCTAATTGTTGCATGGTTACCGGAATATCCCCGGGGAAATAGGGGAAATATTGTGGCGAGGCTTCAATTACGGTTGGGCTTACGGCATTGATGCGAACCCCGTTTGAGAGCTCAATCGCTGCGGCTCTAACAAAGCCCTCCACTGCGCCATTGGCTGCGGATGCATTGGAAAAGTTTAATTGAGGTTCGTGTGTAAGCGCCCCGCTGATCAATGTGAAAGAACCTTTGGGATTGATGTAGTGCTGTCCAATAAGCACCAAATTTATCTGCCCCATCATTTTACCTTCCACACCTTTCCTGAACTCCTTGTCTGTGAGTTTTTTCCAGGGGCCTACAAAGGTTGGGCCCGCTGTAGAAATGAGTGCGTCGAAGGCGCCCACTTGTTTGAACATGTTTTCAATAGAATCTGTAGAAGTAATATCAACCTGTATGTCGCAACCTTTTGTAGCGGCTGTAATTACTTCATGTTCTTTTTTTAGCGCATTTGTGAGATGTTGTCCCATAGTGCCTGATGCACCCACGATAATGATTTTCATATTTGTAAATTTTAAATTAATTACCACAAAAGTAAATCCGTGTGCATGCTGTAATGTAGGACAATAATGTAGTTATACAGGATTTATCTAAAATGTATTCGAAATGCTTCCGGAGCGTATCCAACATGCTTCTTAAAAAACCTTATGAAATAGGAATTGTCTTCATATCCTAACAGATCAGCTAAGTCTTTTACCTGATTTGAGGTTGCCAGCAAGTATCTTTTATCTTCAAGGATTATCTGTTCAAAATAATTATAGCGGGTGTAATCGGTTAAATTACCTTGATGACCACATTGCCCTTTTTGCGGAAAGACTCGACGTAGGTATGCGCTTCCCTGATTTGTTCCAGTGTGTATTTCCGGTCGATAACAGGTACTAATTTTCCGGATTCGGCGAGCCCTTTCAATACAAGCAAATCATCCGGAGTGGACTTGGGTGATCCTGTTACGGACACGTATTTCCCGCCAGGCTTTAATAAATGCCTTGATGCGGATTTGGATGTTTTTCCCACCGCATCCAAAATGATATTGAAGCGGCGCCCGGTTGCCGTGAAATCTTCTTTTTTATAATCAATGACCTGGTTCGCACCGAGTTGATGCACCATGTCCACATTGGAGGTGCCACAAACTGCCGTGACATCCGCACTAAAGGCACGGGCGATTTGAACAGCAAAAGTTCCCACACTCCCGGATGCACCGTATATCAGGACCTGGTCGCCCGGTTTAATACCGGCTTGTTTGAGCAGGCGCAATGCCGTCAGGCCTCCGATCGGAATCGCAGCAGCCTCTTCGAAGGAGATGTTGGATGGTTTTAAGGCAATCAACTCATTTTCAGGCAAGCAGGTGTATTCCGCATATCCCCCAAACCGAAGTCCGCAGGAGGCAAAAACCGAGTCGCCCTTTTTAAACGATGTAACTTTTTCTCCGACCGCTTCAACGACACCGGCCAGTTCAAACCCCAGGATGTTCACTCGGGTAGGTTTAAACAGGCCGTTAAAAATCCTGGCCAGAAAAGGGTCTGCTTTGCGCAAACGCCAGTCGCCTGCCGTTACCGTAGTGGCATGAATTTTTATCAGTACCTCGTTTTTTTTGGGACTAGGTTTTGGAATATCGGTTAATTCCAAAACATCCGGAGCACCATATTTTTTATAAACTACCGCTTTCATTATGCAAGAAAATTGATGTGAAGAGTTGGAGTTGAACAAAGTCAGACAGGTATCTCCTTCCGAGAATGGCACATTCCCGGACAGTGTTGTTCGATGAAAAAACTGGATTGAAAAATGCTATAGAATCTATCAGGGCCACATCCCGGCCCTCAGTAGCAAATCCTGCTCAAATGTATTAACTGGCAAGTGTGGGTATGACAGGACAATCTTGCAGTTGACCCGGACATTTAATGAGTTGTGTGCGATGGGCAAAAACAAGTAATGCAATCACCACAAGGAATACACGTTGCGTAAATCGTATCATGATCGTTTAGATTTTTAATGACACAAAGGTCCCCTGAATCGAAACGTCGTACAATACTGATTAATCAGTATCCCTATTCCAGCAGGCCAAACCGTGAAGCAAAATTCACCGCCTCGAATGAATTGTTGGCGCCCAGTTTTTCTAAAAACCGTTGCCGGTGCGTATTTACGGTGTGTAAACTAATGGAGAGTTTTGATGATATTTCCTTGCTCAGTAAGCCTATTTTGACAAGCCTTAAAATTTCCAGCTCTCTTTTGGTCAATTCAACTTGCGCTTTCAGAGGCACATCTAACGGAATGAATTGCCCGGTTTTAAAATTTAACAATTGGCCTTTACTGATGCTCTCTTCATCCTGATTCGGGGAGATATCTACAACACCCAACATGAGCCACAACTGCCCTTTTTTATCCAACTCCACCATTTGATATTGCTCAATTAATCGTGCATATTTACCTTGAGCATTGAGCATTCTATATTCACTTATTGTTTTGTGACTCAGTTTTTCCTCACTGGAAAAGGCATTGAATATTTTAAAAATGGAAACACTTAACAAACTCATGTTCAAAGCATCCTCCGGGTGTATTCGGTCAATAAAAAATTGTTGTCCGGTTTTTTCATAGTCAGACCGCGCATAGCCTAACAACTGCCCAAAGTTGGAAGAATAAAACAACACCTGGCGCTTATGAATATCAAATAAGCTAAAACCGGAATTTCCAATGCCTGATAAGGTTTGTAACACACTGATGTGTTTCTCAACCAGCGTATAGTCCAAATCTTTTTCATCATGTTTATATTCCATCAGGAACTTGAAAAAGATATCCTGAATACTGTTTTGCTCCTTCATAGGCTTGAAAATTTAGAACAACACTTTTAGTTCTTACCGTAGCTGATAGATGCCCGGCAAATTGCGCCCAAGCCCTTCATAGTCCAAACCATAACCTACGACAAAACGATTTTCGATGTCGAAACCGACGTAGTCCACGGCTACGGGAAATTCCGCCGCATCGGGTTTGCGCAAAAAAGTAATCGTGCAAATGGATGCCGGATTTTGCTGTCGAAGGTGATCTATAAAAAAGTGCAGGGTACGGCCCGTGTCCACAATATCTTCTACGACGATCAGGTGCCGGCCGTGCAGGTCTTTTTCGAGCCCCATCACCGTTTGAACCGAACCGCTGGACCTGGTTCCGGCGTACGAGCTGAGTTTTACAAAACCCACCTCGCAGTCGCCGTCGAAGGCGCGCATCAGGTCGGACGCAAAGACGAAAGCGCCGCTTAAAATACTGATAAACAAGGGCCTCTTGTCTTTATATTGCGCTGTAATTTCGGCGCCCAGTTCCCGGACGCGCTCCTGCACCTGCTTTTCGGAAAAAAGCGTAACGAACATCAAATCGTACAGTTGTACGTGGTCGGGCGTTTTGTTATATGCTTCCATGTAAAGTAAAATTGTACCGGCAAAGGTCAGGATTAGCAAGTGAAAAATCGGGTTCGGAACAATGTTTTACTTTCACCGCCCCAACTTTTACATTTTATATTTTGACTTTTACATTTTGATTTTTTTATCCATGCTGCTACCACACCACCAACCCGACCGGCGCGAAGCCGGCTGCGACGAAGCCGGACGCGGATGCCTGGCCGGGCCGGTGTTTGCGGCAGCGGTGATTTTGCCTGTTGATTTCCAGCATCCGCTGCTCAACGATTCCAAACAACTGACCGAAAAACAACGCGACGAATTACGCCTGATGGTGGAACGGGAAGCGCTGGCCTGGTGCGTGGCATCGGCCACACCGGAAGAGATTGACCGGATCAATATTTTGCAGGCCTCATATTTGGCCATGCACCGCGCGCTGGATGGCCTGGCCCAGCGTCCCGAATTTATTCTGGTGGATGGAAACCGGTTCCGCGCCTACTCCGGTACCCCGCACCTTTGCGTGGTGAAAGGCGACGGCAAATACGCCTCCATTGCCGCTGCCTCTATTCTGGCCAAAACCTATCGCGATGCCGAAATGTACCGGCTGGCAACACTTTTTCCGGAGTACGACTGGCATAGCAATAAAGGTTACCCCACCCTGGCTCACCGGGACGCTATCCGGCAACACGGATTGACGGTTCACCACCGGCGTACTTTTCAGCAACTACCGGCCGGGGAGCAATTGCGTTTGTTTTAAAATAAAATGGTCTAACATTCAATCATACATCATCATGCAAACCAAACCTTTACACAGCGCTCTCTTCGCAGCTATCCTAATCCTGCTGATCACCGTAATCCTACCCGGGTTTTTCAAAACCTGGTTTGTTCAGGAAACGGGCAACTTCAAATTTTTGCCGGGTATAGGACCAGTTTTAGCCATAGGGTTGTTGTTTCGTTGGCGCCTGCGCCTGCTTGCCGTAGCTTTATTTAGCATTGGGTTGGTCGCTTGCGCAGGAATTTTATTTATGACCGAAATACCTTACCAGGCGGGTTTGGCCCTGCTTATCGTGTTGCAAGGTTTACTGATCTGGGTGTTGCAAAGCGATGGCTTGAAGCAGTATTATGGCGTCCAACCGCCCGAGAGTGAATCCATTCACGCGCTTTCGGGCAAGTGATTCATTCAGATATAAATGATAAAAATGACAGCAATTGTATTGGCTGCCGGGCTTTCCCGCCGCATGGGCGCTGAAAACAAACTGTTTTTACCCTTCGGCAAACAAACACTTCTGGAAACCACCCTGAGCCATATCGAAGCCGCCGGTATCGGAGAAATACTGGTTGTCGTCGGCCACGAAAAAGAACAGGTTTACGCATTGCTGAAAAACAAACCGTACAACATCATAGAAAACCCCGGCTACCTGGAAGGGATGACCTCCTCTATCCGGGCCGCCGTTGCTGAAACCCGGCTGGATACCACAGGATTTATGATCTGCCTGTCCGACATGCCGCTGATTTCGGCCGGGGAATACCGTTTACTGGCAGAAACTTTTACAGCCGCCCTGAAAACCGATGCTGCGGCAATCGTACAACCCCGCTATCAGGGCCGACCCGGCAACCCGGTGCTGTTTTCCGCCCGGTACCGGAATGACCTGCTGGCGTTGGAATACCCCGAAGGCGCCAAACCTATCGTGCAAGCCCATCGGGACCACCTGGTTTTGGTAGATATGCCTTCCGACGCTGTTTTACTCGATGCCGATACGCAGGAAGCTTATCAGGTTTTACTGGATCATTTAATATATAATAAGGCCTTGGGTATCTGGCCCTGAACGGCCGTTTTCGCCCGACTAAAATCTGCCCGTGTACCCGGGACGGCGCCTGTGAAATGGTTTTTGCATGTGTTTATGACGGTATTTATCTCCAGTCCCGGATAAACATACTGGCAACTACCATTCCTAACATGGACAATATCATGACCAAAGCAGGGGAAAGCACGATCCAAGTGGCAATTTTTGGCGCCTTGAACCAAAACCGAACGAACATTGCGCTGCTGATAATAGCAAACAAAATGACTGCCGGAATCAGATTCTTCCGATACATATCTGGGTAGGCTTCCTCTAAATAGCCGCTGCGGCCGGAATAAAGGAGCCAGATTTGGTATATAAACCAGGTTAAGGCTGCGAATTCGATGGCCAGACCGGCCCAAAAAATAAATTTCACTTGTTTGGATTTGGTTTCAACACGGTGAAAAATAAAAATTAGGAGGGGCAAATATACCATCGGATACCGACCCTTTCTCCGGTTGGAAAAGTTAGGATTTTGGGTTCTTCTGTATGTAAATCAAACTTTAAACAAAGTTATTTTGTAATTTTATGCGTTAAAAAATTACAACTATGGCAAAATACACACTCTCCGTCAACGGCATCAAACATCAGGTGGATGCGGATCCCGATACCCCGCTGCTTTGGGTAATTCGTGACCTGGTTGGCCTTACCGGAACCAAATTCGGCTGCGGCATGGCTCTTTGCGGTGCCTGCACCGTACACATCAACGACCAACCCGTGCGCTCCTGCTCCACGCCCATCTCCACCGTGAAAGCTTCGCAACGGATTACCACCATCGAAGGGCTTTCGACCGACACCAGCCACCCCGTTCAACAAGCCTGGATTGCTGAACAGGTGCCGCAATGCGGCTATTGCCAGAGTGGCCAGATCATGTCGGCCGTAGCCCTGCTTCGCACCAACCCAAGCCCTACCGACGAGGACATCGATAACTATATGTCGGGCAATTTGTGCCGCTGCGGTACTTATCCGCGCGTGCGGAAGGCCATTCACAAAGCGGCCGAAATGATGCGGAAATAGGGTTTGGGGTTTGGAGGCAGTACGTTTGGAGGTCAGCCCAACCCGCCGCTTCCAGGCAGAATCCAGTTAAAACATTATCTGGTTACAAAATTTGGAGCGCGATAATGCCATATCCAAATTTTAAATGGCCAAAACTCAACTCTTTATGACGGCTGGCAACCCCCAAACCCTTCAATTAACCTTTAGCCCAGGAAGTGCCTTCTTTCCCGTCTTTCACGACGATGCCGGCGGCGCTTAACCCGTCGCGGATTTTATCGCTGGTGCCCCAGTCTTTTTGGGCGCGGGCCGTGGCCCGAATATCGAGGATAAGATTCATCAAACCTTCCACGGTGCCATTATCGGCGCCCGTCTCTGTTTCGTCTTTCAAGCCAAAAATATCGAGGATAAAAGCGTTGAATACTGTTTTCAGGCGTTCCAGCACCCAGGGGGAAATTTCGCCGGCAGCCAGTTGTTGATTGGCGAGTTTGTGTACGTAACTACCCGCTTCGTTCAGGGAGGCCAGGGCAATTGCCGTGTTGAAATCGTCGTCCATGCCGGAGTAGGCCTGTTCAATGAGGGCCAGGATTTCGCGATCGGTATCGCTTTCGGATCCGTCGTAACTATCCAGGGCCATTTGCTGGAGAATTTTGTTGGTCTCCATCAATTTCCGGTAACCTTTTTCCGCAGCCAAGAGGGCGTCGTCGGTGATATCGAGCGTGCTGCGGTAGTGGGCCATCAGCATAAAAAACTTCACCACCATGGGCGAGTAGCCCTTGGACATCAGCGGACTGTCGCCGGTGAACAGTTCGGTTGGCGAGATGGTATTGCCGTCGCTTTTGCTCATTTTTTTGGCATTTAGCAACAGCATGTTGGTATGCAGCCAGTAGTGGGCCGGGGCGCAACCGCAAGCGCCGTGGTTTTGGGC
>CAUJEY010000322.1 GCA_963169325.1 Bacteroidota bacterium | reverse complement strand
GTTGGTGTCTTTAGCGGTGGGGTTCACCTCTTCCCATTCCGAACAGAGTAGTTAAGCCCGCCAGCGCTGATGGTACTGCGATAGTTGTCGCGGGAGAGTAAGTCGATGCCAACTTAAACTATCCAGCCTCGTTCCGTGTATACGGTTCGGGGCTTTTTTTGTACTCCAACCCCAGGTTTGGGGCGGGAATGTACTGCGAAAAAACCGGCGCAGTTTTTGTTGCATTTTCCAATAACAATAAAACAGGGACGCTAAGCCGCCAATAAGATTGGGAAATCAAACTGGCGGATACTTCAGTGAACAGCAACGCGAGTTAAAATGCTAAAAAAGAGGGCTTTTTGTACTGTTATTTGGGTGATAAATTTTTTTAGCATAAAAGATATTTTGCACATCAGATTTTGTTCTAATTTTATGCCGCTGATTTGCAAAAAATGACCTTCTAATCAGTTTCTAATTTAATCCTTACTAGTATAATTTCATGAAAATGAGACACGATTCTGTTGCCCCGGCTCTGGGGCGTACACATATATAAGTAGTGATCGCCGGTATATCATACCGGCGGTCACTATTTTTTTTGTCCTACACTAAGATCATACCCTGAAATCCCGGTTTTTTAGTCAAAATTTAGTATTTATTCAACAAGTTAAAATTTTTTCTCATGAAAAGGATTCTCTCTAAACGCTTTGCAACAATGGCGTTTTTGTTGGGGTTGATGACATTCGGATTCGGCGTGACGGGGTTGTCCGCCCAAGATTCCGAACTAGCCAAATGGGTGATTGCCGATGAGGCTATTACCCGGCTCAACCAGGAAATTAGCGTCATGGATTTGGAGTTAAAAAATACTCCCAACGAGGCGCTTGATTACAAACGCAAGTATTATTCTTTAATCTTATTTTCGATTGAAGAAGGCCAGGCCGTACCGCAGGCTGTGGAACAAAACTATGCCCGGTTCGTGCCGGCGACGACGAGTTTTTCCAGCCAGGTGATGGGTGACATGCCTAATCCGCTTTCCGTAGCAGTTTGGCAGGGTTACCGCCAGGAAGCAACACAATTGCTTAAAAATTAAGTCATTTACGCTAATCGACCGTCATTTTACTTTTAAAAAAAATTCTCATGATTAAGAAATTTACGCAAAGCACTTCTTCGGGCGCTTCGCTGTTTATAACCAGGTGGCTGTTGGCATTTGTCCTGCCATTGTTGGTTTCTCAGGCAGCTTTGGCGCAGTTGAATTACGTGGCCACTGCCTGTAACGACCCTTATGTTCAGGCGCAAGGCCAGGCAGGTACCACATTAATTGGTACCGGCGACGACGTTCAGTTTACGGTTAACCTGCCGTTTACCTACACCCTTTATACCACGTCTTTTACCCAGATACGGGTAAGTACCAACGGCTTCGTGGTCTTTCAGCCGGGTACCGACCGCGGTTTGGGAAATGGAGCCCTGCCTACGGCAACTGCCGGCGCTGCCTTGTACCCATTTTGGGACGACTTGCAGACGGTTGGTGCGAATGCCAATTCGGGTGTTTACCAACGTGTAGACGGTGTCGCTCCGAACCGGATATTTACGTTAGAGTGGTTCCAGATCGGTCACTTTTCCGCGGTATCCGGCCAGGAAATCACGTTCCAGGTACGGCTGTTCGAAAATGGTAACCGGATTCAATATAAGTATCAGGACGTCATATTCGGCGGCGGCCAAGCGATCAACGATAACGGTCTGAGCGCCACGGTCGGCCTGGAAGATGTAATCGGCGCCACCCCGCGCCCGAGCACGACGGTGGGCGTTAACACAGCCTCCGTGACCAACGGCCAGTGCATCGAGTTCGTACTGCCGCAGGCTTGTAACCCGATTGCCGGGCCAACGCTGAACCTGAACAGCACTATCGGTATTTGCGCGGCAAACGCTGTCGTATCATTGCCAACGTTTAACCCCGCCGGCTGCGCGAATGGTACCGTTATAGGCCTCCGTTATAGCGTGAACGGCGGCGCGTTTACCAATGTGACGTTACCGGCTGCCTCGATCACTATTCCGAACGTACCGGTTGGAAGCAACGTTATTACGTGGCAGACCTATATTATATCCAACGGCGCGACAGCGGGTGTTGCCACTCAGATCATCAACGTGCTGGACACAGAACCGCCGGTGATCACCTGCCCGGCCAATGTTACGATTAACCTCGCTCCTGGCGCGTGCGAAGCGATTTACAGTTACAACGTAGGCTTAGCGGACAACTGCCCGTTGCAGGCGATCAAAGCCGCATGGGCTGTGGATACCTCGGCACCGCTGCTGGCGAACTCTTCGCTTTCCTGCTCTGCCGGCCCGAACCACTACTTCCAGGTGCTGACCCTGCCTGCCGGCGCGTTCAGCAATGGATTCAATTCAACGTTTGCCCGCATCGGCGTAAACAGTGCGTATTCTCAAGCCGCCACGTTCCAGGTTCGTTTACACCGCCTGATTAACCCGGCAGCGCCTTACAACGTGACTGCTGCCAATCGCCAGCTGTTGGCTACTTCGGCGGTAACGCCACTGGGCCCTGGTTTGGGTGGTGGAAACATCAACATTCCGATCGTGACGAGTATCCCGGCCGGCGCTACGGTGCTGTTGGAAATCATCAACAGCGGCGCTTTTTATAGCGTAGGTAATCAGGCCGGTAGCGGCACGCAGACTTGGCTCGGCGCCGATCCTTGCGGCATACCGGTAGCCAACCCGGGTACGTTTGCCTCCATCGGTTTCGCCCAGGAAGTGGCTGCTGTACTGTACGGTTTGGTTCAGGCGCCTCCGCCCAGCCAAACGGCAGGTCTGCCTTCCGGCGCCTCGTTCCCGATCGGCACCACGACCAATATTTACAAAGGTACCGACGCTGTCGGCAATATGACCACCTGTTCGTTCACGGTAACGGTACAGGAATACCCGAACCCGATCCAGTCTTTGGTATGCAACGACCTGGTCCAAGTTTCGCTGGATGACAATTGCACGGCTATCATCGGCGCCGACCAGGTTTTGGAAGGCGGCCCTTACGGCTGCTATGACGACTATATTGTTGAACTCGACAAATCTGCTCCGTTTGGCAACGGCCCGTGGGTTCCGGCTGTGCTGGGCC
>CAUJEY010000321.1 GCA_963169325.1 Bacteroidota bacterium | reverse complement strand
ACGAAATACACTTCTGGCGGAGTTCGCCTGTGAAAGCCGATGAAGAAGTTCATAGGAAAGCCGTATGCGGGAAAACCGCACGTACGGATTGACGAGGGGGAGAAGCGGCAGCGCCGCTTCTCTCTACTCTACCGGCATCTGGGGCAGATTGACTTTTGAGACAGATTCTTTCTAATTGCCTTTAGCATTGTCGTCAATGCTGTAATACCTTTGTCAGGTTGCCGTAGAGCATATTAGGCCGTTTTTTCAAAGAACTTTTTTCAGGAAGGACGCCGAAGTTGTCCAAAGTCTAAAAATTATGAAAATAGAAGAAAAACTCAAATTCCAAAAGGGCTATCAAAGCGACTTTATAGGTGAAAAATTTCGCGTGCCCTTTCCGCATCTTGGCGATGCGAATTTGGAAAATGTAGCCTTCCTGACAGGGTCTGATCAAAACTATGTTTTACACTACCAGAACTATAGCGTGGTGCAAAATAAAATGCGGAAACTCCCTTTTTTTACGGCCGCTAATATTAACGGGGCTTTATTCAAGGAGCTGGAACGCAAAGACACCTGGCGTATCGATCCCCGGATTGACCGGAAGCACCAGTGGGGCGCTGAATTATACAGTGCGGAGAAAAGCAATTTCGACAAGGGGCACATGACCAAGCGGGAAGATGTGCAGTGGGGGAGCACCAAAGAAGAAGCCCGGGCGGGCGCTGAATTCACCTTTTTTTACACGAATTCCGTTCCGCAGGTAGGTAACCTCAACCGGAATATCTGGCGTTCACTGGAAGATTATATCCTCAAAAAAGAAACCGCCAAACGCGGTATGAAAATTAATATGTTTACCGGACCGGTACTGGACGATGGAGATCCTATCTTTAAAACGGAAGTAAATGGCGATAAACGGATCAGAATTCCCACGCTCTTTTGGAAAATCATCTACTTCCGGCGCGACGACGACGATAAATTGTACAAACTGGGTTTTTTAATGGGACAGGAAGAGCTGTTACTGAAAAACGGTATCGTTTTTCCCCGCGATAGTTCCAGAGATGTTTTTATGGAATTTACCCGGGCGGATACTTACCAGGTGAAACTGTCTACAATCGAGGAACTAACTAACATAAAGTTTCCGCCGGCTTATGAATTATATAAAAAAACGGAAGCCACCACCTTGTCTAAAATCGTCAAACGGGTACAGGCCAAAGACGTATTGGGCGACGAAAACAATGGGCCTGATTACGAAATAGAAGGCTTGGTTTTGTGAAATTAAAACCTGCATCATGGCAAAAGGTACTAAAACCCCGCGTTCATCCCCTGATCTGTATGCTTTATTGATCGGTATTAATAACTATAAAAACAACCCGTTGGCGGGATGCGAAAATGACGTCGATCAGGTCAGGACTTACCTGGAGAATCCGTTTGTGAAAACACAGTTTGCACAGATTCATACCCAGGAATTGCTGAATGAACAGGCAACAAAAGACAATATCGTTCAGGCCTTTAAAACGCACCTCGGTAAGGCAAAGAAAAAGGATACCGTTTTGTTTTATTTTTCCGGCCATGGCGCGCGGGAAAAAACCGGCTATCCCGTTTTGCGGGAGGATGAAGCAGACGGCAATATCGGCGGCATTTTATGCGCTACTTTCGAAGGGGCCGATCAGGCGGATTTGTACCGGCATATATTGAGTAATAAAGAATTGCGCTACCTCATCCGCCCCTTAGCCATGGATGCGGCGAATGAACCGAAATCGCACGTGGTAGCCATTTTCGACTGTTGTAACTCCGGCTCCAACACCCGGTCGGTACTAGAGGATGAATTTCCGGAAAATTCCCGCCAGGTTAGTCGCAAGGCCCTGCGCGGCCGCAGCCTCGACCAGTTCATTTTTATGGAAAACCCGGATATCGCAGCCGGCCTGAAAAAGCAGCAACAAACGCTGGATGAAATTATGCCCCAGGGCGATCACGTCATGCTGGCCGCCTGCCGGGAGGTGGAACTGGCCTGGGAAAGAAAAACGGAGGACAATCGGCAAAGCGGCGCCTTTACCACCGCGTTGATCAATGTGCTCCAGCAGCACAAAGGCCGGATCAGCTACCACGAACTGTATTCGCGGGTGCTCAACCGGATGAAGTTCAGCCTGTCGGCGGCAAAAGGCGATAAGGGCCAAACCCCGCAGGTGTATGTCCGCTCCCGCAATTTGAACGACCGCTATAATATCTTCCTGACCAATACACCCAATGACCAGCCGTCCTTCGGTTCGGTGGAATACAGCGATGGCGACCAGGAATGGCGCATTGATCTGGGCGCCTTTCACGGCATTCCCGCCGATCAGAAAACGGCGCCCACAAAAGTAAAAGTGTACCCGGTAAGCAAGCCGAAGCAAGCGGTAACGGCAACGATTAAAAAGGTCTATCCCTTTTATGCGACCCTGGACTTTTCTGCTGCGGACAAGCCGGTAAAAGGCATGCCTTACCGGGGCGAACTGGAAGGCCCGGGGATTTCACCGGTCAGCGTATTTTTAAAAGGCGATGAGCCGGTTATCGCCGAAACCCGGAAGATATTGGAAACCAGGTTGAAGGAATCCGGTGGGCAGTTATTTAAATTAGTTTCAACAGAACAGGATGCCGACTACGTTTTGCAGGCCGGCAAAGGTGTTTTTTCCATTACCCGGCCTTTCGATGACGTGCGTCCGGTAGTAAAACGGATTCATTATACCGATGCGCAAGGGAATTTCGAGGTATCCTCAGCGGGCATCGTTTACGCCTGCCTTCGGCAAATCGGTCGCTGGTCTTTTTTGAAAGACCTGGAGCATACCAGCCAGGTATTGCCGGCGAGCCTGATCGGTAAAACTACGATGTACCCGGTCGCGTTTCGACTGTACCGTTTGAATGAAACAGATGGAACGGAGCAACGTGTGCCGTCTTTGCCGAATGAAAGCAATAGATTTATAATAGAACCCGAAGCGGCAGGCAAACCCGTTTGGGTACGCCTGGAATTGGTCAATTATGCCCCGCAAATCCTGAATTGCAGCCTCGCAACGATGACCGGAGATTTCGGGTTTATCGTGCAGCGCAAAGATAACCTGATGAAAGCGCCGGTGTTGCAGCTGGCAGCGGCGGAAGACGGGGATGGCGGGCATATTACCACATCAAGAGGTTTGACGCCTAAATCGCTTTCCCCGGAGGCATTGGCACAGATACAGGAGAAGAAATACGTTCCCATGTGGCTCAACCCATATACCCGGGATTTTAATTTGCAGGGAGAGTCCAACTATTTCAAAATGATCGTCAGCACGAAACCGCTGGATGCTATTGAAACCTTTCATACGGAACGCTTAGGCTATCCCGAAAAGGAACATAACCGTTCAAAAGACCCCGACTGGGGCGATGCCTATCAGATGGAGGAGCCTGAACTTCCCGAGGTGGAATGGGATGTACGCACGATTGAAGTGTATATGCTAAATCTGGAGTATGATCCCAATCAGGCATAACCTGCTCCCCGCCGCGCTCCCCGCCGCGTTTGGTGTTTTCACCAAGCGCACTCCCCCGAAATACCCACTTACCCCCGGCGCCGCGCTTGGTGTTTTCACCAAGCGCCCCCCCCGGGATACCAAGCGAAAAGCACTTGCTCTTGGCTGCCTCGAATACCGCCGCGTCGGCCGCCGCGCTTGGTGTTTTCACCAAGCGCACTTCTCCGGGATGCCAAGCGAAAAGCACTTGCGCTTGGCCGCCTCGCTTCCCGCCGCGCTGGCCGCCACGCTTAGTGTTTTCACCAAGCGCACTCCGGCGAGATGCCAGGGAAAAGCATGTCATCCATCGCTCTGCTTGGTGAAAACAGCACCAAGTAAATCACAAAAACAAACTATCTTCGTCTCCAAACCAGCCCGCCCATGTACCCCGGCAACTTATATGGTAGATATACCGACTTGTATTTCACTACTGCTACAGTGAAAGGCTGGAAGCATCTTTTGAAACCCGACAAGTACAAGAAAATCATCACCGATTCATTCGAATTTCTGGTCAAAGAGCAAACGGTCTGGTTGTATGCCTTTGTTATCATGCCTAATCATTTCCACTGGGTGTGGCAATTGCGTGGCGAACAAACCCTTCCCCGGGTTCAGTTGCGCCTGATGAAGTTCGTGGCGCAAAGCATCAAATTTGACTTAATCGCCCATCACCCCGAGGTATTGACACGTTTTAAGGTAGAACGAAACGATCGGGAGTACCAGTTTTTCAAGGAACGCCCCCTGTCGATTCCAATATTCACGGACGATGTGGCTCAGCAGAAAATTCAATACCTTCATCACAACCCGACACAAGAAAAGTGGCAATTGTCGCCCACACCGGAAGAATACGTTTGGTCGTCAGCTGCTTACTATGCTACTGGCGACCAGCGGTGGCCTTTCTTGACACATTTCTGGTATGGAGAGGACTGGCCGCCCAAGCTATAGCAAGTGGTTTCCGCTTGGCATTTCGGGGGAGTGCGCTTGGTGAAAACACCAAGCGCGGCGGCCGAGGGCAAGTGCTTTTCGCTTGGTATCCCGGGGGAGTGCGCTTGGTGAAAACAC
>CAUJEY010000320.1 GCA_963169325.1 Bacteroidota bacterium | reverse complement strand
GACCGGCGCCGTGCCACCCGCCAATTCGGCCGATGCCGTACCGCTCGAGCTACCGGCGCACACGCTACTACTGGTTATCTTCAGTACTGGATTCACCGTCACACTCTCGGAATGGGAGCAACCCAACGCATCCGTCACGGTTACGGAGTAAGTGCCGCTCGCCAGGTTAGTAATGGTATTTGCAGTAGCGCCATTGCTCCAGATGTACGAATAGGGCAGGTAACCACTGTAGGTCATGCCGGCCATTAGTGCACCGTTTGTGGTATTGGCACAATTGGGCAACTCTATGACGCTGATATAAGCAGTCGGATAATAGTTATCAGCCGGTTCTTTCACTTCAAATACGCCGGCCGCTTCGCAGCCGTTTGCATCGAGTACCGTGACGGTATAAACACCGGTAGCCAGTCCTTGCGCGGCCGCTCCCGTTTGGCCGTTGCTCCAGGTGATGGCATAAGGCGCCTGTCCGCCGAGCACGGTTATGGTCAGCGCACCGGAGAATGAATTACAAAGGGTGGCCGGCTTATAATCGGATAAAAACAAGTCCAGTTCTGTGCTGTTCAGGATATGCGTATGCACTACGGAAGCGCCCGTAGCATCGGTCAGCGTGGCGGAATAAGTCCCTTTTGTGATGTTGTACAGACTCAATCCGGTCGACCCGGTGCTCCATTCATACGTAAATGGCGGCACCCCCTGCGTGGGTACGATGGTAACAATGCCGTCGTCAGCGGCGCAGGAAGCGGGTTTTTCGGCGGAGAAAAAGAATTGCTGGGCGTTCGTACGAACGGCGGACAAGGCAAATACCAGGGCGAGCAGAAAATAGGTTGGGTTAATCATAAGAATCAGATTTTTCAAGGAACACGCGCCTGATTCCAATTAGGTTGGGTCAGCCTTAATTTAATTTTTCGGCTAGATTGTTTTTAATTCACCACGGAGACACGGAGGCACGGAGAATAAAACTCCGTGTCTCCGTGTCTCCGTGGTGAAAAATTTGTCGCAGTTTTCTAGCAAAAGACTTTTGGCATAACCCCATATTTTGAAAACGGAAAACGACGAAATCTCCGGGTAAAAATCCGGCAGGCAAGGCTGTGGGTCGGCTGCCCGAAGGAGACAGGCAGCAAAGGTTTGTCGGTTTCGAAGAGTTGTGTTAATTTCGGCCCGCCAAATTGTTCCCCACCATCCCGTGGTGCGCAGAGGGCTTGTCAAACAAGTTTGCTAAACCTTGAGGGGTTTGTAAACGTTCTTACCATAAATGCCTTTACCAAATTTTGAAAATGACGTAACTGTTGCCAGGCATTGGCAATAGATTTTTGTTAATCCAATATCATTTTTAAAACAGCCCAATGGCATTTATAGACATCATTTTAAAAGAGCCGTCCTACGGATGGCAGGACGATCAGGGTAATTTGATAAAACCCTCTGTCGGACAAATTTTTTCAGAATTTTTTTCCCGTATTAATATATTCAAAACAAGAAAAAACTGGCTGTCCCTGCTTTCCTGGACCTCGTTGGCCCTGTTGTCCCCTTTTGTATTTTTGTTTATTTTCAAATATTTCACCTGGCCGTTGCTTATAATCGGCTTTGTATATAGTATGGTGTTTATGGGCACCCACGGCACCATCTGGTACCACCGCTATTGCACCCATAATGCGTATGTTTTCCGGAATAATTTTTGGCGTTTTATCACCCAAAACCTAATGATCAAATTAGTGCCGGAGGAAATCTATGTTATTTCACACCATGTACATCATACAAAATCTGACGAGCCGGGCGACCCCTATAATACAAAAGCCGGTTGGTTGTATTGTTTTCTGGCCGATGTGAATCATCAGCCTATTGCACACGACTTGAGTGAAAAAGACTATGCCGGTGTGTCGGGGCTGTTACAACATACCGGAATAAAATGCAATTCGTATGCGGAATATCAAAAGTGGGGAACCGTAGCACACCCGGTCAATACTATTATAACCATGGTATTGAACTGGGCTTTCTGGTACACCGCCTTTTATCTGATTGGAGGCCACGCACTGGCCACTACGCTTTTTGCCGGCGCCCTGATTTGGGCTTTTGGCGTACGCACCTTTAATTATGAAGGGCATGGGAAAGGAAAAGACAAGCGGCAGGACGGCGTTGATTTTGACCGGAAGAATTTATCGATCAACCAGTATTGGCCCGGTATTGTCGCAGGGGAATGGCACAATAATCACCACCTGTTCCCGCGCAGCGCCCGCGCAGGTTTTTTGAAACACCAGATTGATTTTGCCTGGTGTTACATTTACCTGCTGTATCTGATTGGAGGCGTAACCTCTTATAACGACTCCAAAAAGCAGTTCTATGATAATTATTATATTCCTTATCAAAACGCTGCGCGCTAATCAGGCTGTTCACAACGCCAACAACCCAATCCCGCGCAACGTACCCACCGCCTTTCCGTACCAAAACAACTCAAAACCATCTAACCCCGCGGCTTCGTAGTCGGCTTTTACCTCCTGAAACGTCAGCACGCCGGGGTGGGCTACCGACAATTTTTGCAGGATGGCGGCCAGCCATTCCCCCTGTGCCCGGGGGGCGTTGATGCGCACGGTTTCCCGTTTATCCTGAAACGTCAGGGTGGCCATGTCCCACTGATTGCCTTTTTTAGTTTTCGTGAACTTACTCACGGCCGGCGCGGCGCCCAGCCAAACTATTTTAGCCGTCGGTTTCAGCGAAAACGGTTCCGCCGCAAGCAGGGCTTCGGCGATATAATTTTTGGGAATGCCGGTACGCGGCACCTTGAAATCGAACCAGTCGTGCAAGGGAAAATCCAGGCCGATACCGTGCATGAAGTTGAGCAACGATTTTTTCAGTCCGTAACTGAATGCGTCGTGGTCCGTTCCCGTCGGGTCGATATGCACGAGGTCGTTATTCGCAAACGGACCAGCCTGGTCCATTTCCTTTTTTACGTTGAACCGCTCCGGGTACATCCCCACGGGACTGTGCGCCGTCATGGCAAACTGGTGCCAAAAGCCCGATTGCAGGATACCTGCCTCAAACATCTGGCGCACCATTTCAAGCGAATCGATGGTTTCCTGTGCCGTTTGGGTAGGAAAACCGTACATGAGATAGGCATGCACCATGATGCCCGCTTCCGTAAAGTTGCGCGTCACCTGCGCTACCTGGGCCACGGTTACGCCTTTCTGGATCAACTCCAGCAGGCGGTCCGACGCCACTTCCAGTCCGCCCGAAACGGCCACGCAGCCGGAAGCCCGGAGCAGCGCACACAGGTCGCGGCTGAAACTTTTTTCAAATCGAATGTTGGTCCACCAACTGACGGTGAGTTTTCGCCGGATGATTTCGAGGGCCATCGCGCGCATCAAAGCAGGCGGGGCGGCTTCATCTACGAAGTGAAAGCCGTTTTGCCCGGTTTGGGCGATCATGGTTTCCATCCGGTCGCAGAGCAATTGGGCCGTCAGGGGTTCGTACACTTTGATGTAATCTAAGGAAATATCACAAAACGTACATTTCCCCCAGTAACACCCGTGCGCCATCGTGAGCTTGTTCCAGCGGCCGTCGCTCCACATGCGGTGCATGGGGTTGACGATTTCCAGCACCGAAATATATTGATCGAGCCACAGATCGCTATAATCGGGCGTGCCGGTGTCAGCTTGTTTATAGTCTTTGTTCAGGCTGTGGTTGAGGTATTCCACGTTGCCCTCCACCAGGGCAAATGCGCGTTTCAGCAATGCCAGGGGCCGCTTGCCGGCGAGGTGTTCTACGAGGTGTTCTATGGGCGCTTCGCCGTCGTCGAGGGTGATAAAATCGAAAAACTCAAACACCCGCGGCTCGGCGAGTGCGCGCAATTCGGTGTTGGCAAAACCGCCGCCCATGGCAATTTTAACGCCCGGGCAGTGTTTTTTGATCCATTGCGCGCAGCGGAATGCCGCGTACAAATTGCCGGGAAACGGCACCGAAATCGCCACCAGCGCCGGTTGAACCTCCGCCATACGAACCGCCAGAATATCGGTCAGCAGTTTGTCGATGTACGTGTATTCCTGTTGCAGGGCTTCGTACAATTCGTCGAAGTGA
>CAUJEY010000319.1 GCA_963169325.1 Bacteroidota bacterium | reverse complement strand
TCGGTCGACATGACAATCTGTTGATAATCAAATTTATACCCAGATTTCTCGCTGCGCTCGAAATTTCCCGGATACGTCTGGCATTCCTAACGCAGTGAGGCCATGTGTTCCCGTGTTAATTTCGAGCGCAGCGAGAAATCTCGATAAACAGTTCATATTCAATTTTTTGTCATGTCGACCGAAGGGAGACATCTGATGGATCATTATGCGGATTTGTGGGTAATCGATAGGGTTTGAAGGTTATTGGGCAACCAGAAACCTTCAAACCAGAAACCTTCAAACCTCCAAACCCCCAAACCCCCAAACCTCCCCCCAAAAAACCTCCAAACCCCCAAACCTCTAAACCCCCAAACCCTACCCCCTTCTCTTTTTGCTAAACACCAAAAACAACACCCCTGCCGTCACCCAGGCGGGCAGGGTCAGAAACGACAGAAAAATGTCGCCATAATGCGACAGGGCATAGAACCCGATACCACTCACTGCCCAGGCGGCAAATACGGCCCAGTTGAAGTGAATACCCGCTTTTTCCGCATAATTCCGCTCTACACCGAAGCGATCGGCAAAAAAGTGCTCGAACACGATGATGGCGCCGACCGGGGCAAGGATAAAACCGTACAAGGCTACAAAACCCAGCAATTTCATGGCAAATGCCGGAAAAAGGCCGGCGATCGTGGCGATGGCGCCGGCGAGCATGGTCACCCAAAAGGTGGAGGCTTTCGGTATGACGGCCTGAAACGCCAGTCCGGCCCGGTAAATCGTGGGGTTAGCCGTCGTCCAGCCGGCGAGAATAACCGTGATAATGCCGAATATGCCGAGCGCGTTGTAGGCCAGGGGGCCGGGTGCTACGGGGGGCGCCGTGTTATCGGTCAAAAAACTTTGCGCCTCGGGGGTCTTCAGGTAAACGGCATACAGTAGAGCTGCCGCGATCCAGGCCATATAGTGACCGATGTACATGCCCGCGGCCGTTGTCCAGCCGGAGCGGGCGCTTTTGGCATACCGAAACACGGAAAGGTCGGACATGCCGATGTGCATGGCGGCGTTGCAGAACCACGACCACAGCACGACATGCCAGAAGGTGTATTTGATTTGCCCCGGAAACGGCGCCGAACCTTCGCCCCAGATGTTCCAGAATTCGGAAAAACTACTCACCCCCAGTTGATTCAGCGCGACGATGCCGCAGGCCAGAAAACCCAGCACGATCACCGGCGATACCCAATTGGCCGCTTTTGCCACGGTGGCATAACCTTTGGCCGCAATAATAGCCGTTAGTCCGCCCAATACCAGCACAATCAGCACCCAGGTTGGGCCATTGGGCAGGGTGTCGTCCAGCCGGGGCATTTCCATATCGAAAGGGATGCCGACAGCGGTGGCCGAAACGGTGATCATGGCCCCGGCCAAAAAACAAAAAAGCACGCCGTTGGCGAGGTTATAGAACGTGACTAAGTTTCTGCCGCAAATTTTCTCCAACTGGTAATACAACGTCAGCCGGTTTTTGACGGCAATTTCGGCGGTCAGGTAGCGCCAGCTGAGCACCGCCATAAAATTGCCCAAAAGCAGCCCGACGATCAGGTCGAACGCGCTGACGCCTGCCGTGAGAAACAGGGGGCCGATCATAAATTCCGTCCCGGCAGCATGTTCGCCGGCGTACATGCCGAGGAAACTTTTCCAGCCTTTCAGTTGGGAGGCGGGAACGGGTTCGCGTTCGAATTCTTCACTTTGGCCGGCGGGTTGTTGGTTATCGTTTGCCATGTTGTTAAGGTATAAGGTGCTTCGGAAAATCTTCCACTTTTTCACAGCAAATCTGATCCATCACCTGCTGCAATTGCGTTTTTAAAATAGAGATGGTATGGTTGCCGCCCTGTTTGCCAAGGGCCGCAACGCCGTACATAAACGAGCGTCCCAGAAAGGCAAACTCGGCTCCGCTGGCCAGCGTCCGGGCAATGTCGGGCCCGGTACGCACCCCGCTGTCCATCATAATTTTTATCTGTCCTTTGTATTTTTGGGCAATCGCGGCCAGGGGCTTGATCGTGGATTGGCCGGCGTCCAGTTGCCGCCCGCCGTGGTTGGAGACGATAATGCCATCCAGCCCCAGTTTAATCGCCATTTCCGTGTCTTCTTCGCTGGCCACACCTTTCAACACCAGTTTGCCTTTCCATTTGTCCCGGATCGGGGCGATGCGCTCGGCATTTAATCTGCCGGAAAACGTCTGGTTCATGTAAAGGCCCAACTGCTTTAAATCCAGTCCTTTGGGCATATATTTTTTCATGGTGGCAAAATTGGGCTGCCCGTGCAGCAAGGTTTGCCAGGCCCATTCGGGTTTGCCCAGGATTTGCAACATATTGCGCAGTGTCATTTTGGGAGGCATAGCCAGCCCGTTCCGGATATCCCGTGGGCGGTAGCCGAATGCCGGCACATCACAGAGTAGCACCAGCACAGGACAATACGCAGCGGCGGCTCGTCTTATAATATCGTCCCGCAGCGCGGTATCGGCCGGATGGTACAACTGAAACCAGGCACGACCTTCCGTTATTTCGCTGATCCGCTCGATGCTGGAGGTGGAAACGGTGCTGAGGATAAACGGGATATTGTGCGCAAACGCCGCTTTCGCCAGAATTTCCGGCGCATTGGGCCACATCAGGCCTTGCAGCCCGACCGGGGCGATGCCAAACGGCGCGTCGTACACGTGGCCGAATAGTTCCGTTTTCATGGAGGAACCGGCATGCGGACTCAGGTAATAAGGCTTCAGTTCCACTGCGCGGATATCCGCGGTGTTTTTATGCAGGTTGACGTCTTCGTTGCAGCCGCCGTCCAGGTATTCGAAGGCAAAGCGCGGGATTTTTTGTTGCGCTCTTTTCCGCAGGTCGTCGATGGATGGGTAATTTGTGTTGTACGTCATAAACAGTTTTCTTTCAAAAAATTGCTGTCCGTTTTTTTACCCGAAATCGCCATTGCCGCGCCCAAAGCGGAACCATGCGCCGATTGCGCGGTCAGCAATTCATATTCCGGGAACGCGCGCGCCAGCAAGGTCATAAAAATATCATTACCGGTAAAACCGCCGTCCAGGTAAATTTTTTCCACCGGCGAGCGCCCGATGGCTTTTCTGCAGGATTCCACCTGGACTTCTATTAACTCCAGCATCAACTGGTGCAAGGCTACTTCAAAGGTAGCCAGTCCCGAAAGGTCGGTTTGCTTCCCGGGTGTATTCACCGGGTGACTTGGCCCCGGAATACTTTCAAAATGAAACCGGTACCGGAAGTTTTCTTTTAATTGATGAAAAATTTGTTCGTCAAATTTCATCGCCCGGTCGTATCCGGCCGGTTTTTTATAGTAGGCGCATAGTTTTTCTACCTGCAGGGCGTATTCGTTGCCCAGAAACAGCCGGGCCGCTTTTACCGCTTTGCCATCGGTGCGCATATAGTTGAGGCAATCGTTTTGAAGATCGGCTTCCGATAGCATTTCCTCGCTGAACGGATTGAGGGAAACACTCCAGGTGCCAGTGGAAAGCAGCAGAAACGGGTTTTTATCCGCCCGGATATAGGGCAGCAGCGCCGCCGAACTATCGTGGATGCCGACGCCCACACTCAGCCGGCGCCCTTCAAAGTCCGTTTCATAACAGGTGTCCGTGGGAACGACAGGTGGTAATATGCGGTCAATTGCTTCAGCATATACCCAATCGTGATAATCGCCTTTTTCATAGTTCCACAAGCCGGTGTGGCAGCCTATACTGGTGTAATCGCTGACAGGAACGCCGGTAAATAAAAAACTCAGGTACTGTGGCAAATGCAGCGACCAGCGGATTTTTTCAAAAACAGCCGGTTTGGTATATTTCAACCAATAGAGTTGAAAACCGGAGTTGAGCATGCCCGAGGGCGGAGAGCCCGTTTCTTTGGCGATTGTTAAAGCGTCGCCGTATTTTTTATAAAAAGATTGTAGAACAGACTCCGGATAAGGTTTCAGATAGTTATAGAGGGGCGCCACCGGCTTCCCGTGTTGATCCACATGCACAAAACTGGCGCCATAGGTAGAAAAATTGATTTTTTGCACCTGGTATTGTTCCTTGTTCCGGATTTCAAACAACTGTTCTTTGATCCATTTTTCTATCTCCGGCAAATTATCGGCGGGAAAACCATCGTCGTCTGTTATTTCCTCCACATGACGGGAGGCGCTAAAAACGACACGATAGTTTTCAGCGAAGAGAAAGCACTTTTTGTTCGTTTTGCCGATGTCAAAGATGAGGGTCATGGTCAGGCGAAAGGTTTTAACACATTTCTTGTAATGGGCGCAAACGGCATTTGTTCCCTCCCTTAATTCCAAGTCAAGTGTGCCATTATTTTTTCTAAAAGCTCACATTTTAACACAAGAGTTGTCATTCTGAGCGCAGCGAAGAATCCGAGGGCGTAGCCCGACGGTTTTTTTATCAAAAATATCGTGGCCTACGGCCTCAGAGTCTTCGCTGCGCTCAGAATGACAACGCCGTTTACTCAAAAAATATAATTCTGAACGGTAAAACCAGGCTTGAGGGGGACAAATGCCGTTTGCGCCCCTTGGTATTACAATCCCGTTGCCACCGTCTTCACTCCTCTTTCCCGGATTAAACACTCCCGCACGTTCAATTCCCGGTACATCGCCATGGGCTCCAGGGCCCCGCCTGCCCGCAACCGGGCTTCGGCCACCAGCGGGCGCACATCGGTGCGGTAGGCTGCCTGCAAAATTTCCTGGGCGCGGGCCACGTCGTTCGACTGCCGGGCGTGTTCCAGTGCCGGGCGGTCGATGAGCAGTGCCTGCGCGTAGGCGATGGCGATGGCTTCCACCGATTGCAGGAGGTCTTCCAGCGGGTCTTTCACATTGTGGGAGGCGTCGATCATCCAACCCAGGTCGCGGGCATGGTTCATGCCGCGGGCGTCCATACCATCTACCAATTCGTTGAAGATCAGGAACAACTGGTAGGGGTTGATACTGCCCACGGTGAGGTCGTCGTCGCCGTATTTGGAGTCGTTGAAGTGGAAGCCGCCGAGTTTGCCTTCCAGGAGCAGCAGGGCGACGATCTGTTCGATATTGGCGTTGGGCAGGTGGTGTCCGAGGTCCACCAGGGTGTAGGCTTTCGGGCCCAGTTTCTGTGCATATAGCAGCGATTGCCCCCAGTCGCCGACAGTCATTGAATAGAAATTCGGTTCGTAGGCTTTATACTCGACGAACATTTTCCAGTGTGGCGGCAAGGCGGCATAGATTTCAGTGAGCCCTTCCAGCGTGTTTTGAAATGCTTTGCGAAAATTCAGTTGCCCCGGGAAACAGGAGCCGTCGGCCAGCCACACCGTGATAGATTCGGAGCCCAGTTCGACGCCGTGTTTGATGACTGCTATGTTATGTTCGACCGCCTGGCGTCGCACGGCCGGGTCGGTGTGTTGCAGGGAGCCGAATTTGTAACTCAGGGCCTGGCCCGGCTGATCCTGAAAGGTATTGGAGTTGACGGCGTCGAAGGTCAATCCGTGCTGCGCCGCGAGGGCCCGGGTAGCGCCGGCGTCTTCCGGGATATCCCAGGGAATATGCAGCGAAATGGCGCCACTGGAGCGGTTCAGGGCGTGAAGTAGCCCCACATCTTCAATTTTATCCGCCAGCGAACGCGGCTCGCCACCGATGGAAAAACGGCTGAAGCGGGTGCCGCCGGCACCGAGCGCCCAGGAGGGAATGGCAATTTGGAAATCGATTAGTTTTTGAAGGATTTCTTCTATCCCGCTGATTTCAGCCATGAAATAGTCCAGGCGTTTTTGGTGCCGAATGAGGTGGGGTTCGTTGTGGGTGTCGAGGTGATGTTTTTCGAGCAGCATTTTTTTAAGTTTTCCCGCAGATATTTCTTTCTCCCGCAGATTTCGCAGATTTACGCAGATTTTTCTTCCGTAGGTTTTTCTCTTCTCCCGCAGATTTACGCAGATTTTTCTTCCGTAGATTTTTTTCTTTCTCCCGCAGATGATTTTCTTTCTCCCGGTAGAGTAGAGAGAAGCGGCGCTGCCGCTTCTCCCCCTCGTCAATCCGTACGTGCGGTTTTCCCGCATACGGCTTTCCTATGAACTTCTTCATCGGCTTTCACAGGCGAACTCCGCCAGAAGTGTATTTCGTCGGG
>CAUJEY010000318.1 GCA_963169325.1 Bacteroidota bacterium | reverse complement strand
TTTCTTCTTTGTTTGTTGTTGGCTGGGTGGGGTGTCGGCCGCCCCCCCCCCAACCCTCTAACCTTCTAACCAGTAACCCTCCAACCTTCTAACCTTTCAAACCTTTTGCAGTTTGTTCGCCGGCCGACAAATGCCCGAAATTAACTGAACCCAACAGGTATCCGGGCTGTTCATTCGGTAGTTTTGCCTCAAAGAAATTCCCTACATTGACCTCATTGACCACATTGACCACATTAACCTCATTAACCTCATTAACCACATTGACCACATTAACATGAACATAAACAAATTAAACACATGAAGAAACTTACCCTTTTATTCGCATTTGTCTGCGGTGCCCTTACCGTGTTCGGCCAGGCTTTACCCAAAAAATATGTTTTGCTGGAGCACTTTACCAACTCACGTTGCAGTATTTGCGCCAGCAGAAATCCGGCTTTTTACAGCCTGATTAACAACTATCCCGACGACGTGCGGCACCTTTCCATACATCCGTCGGTTCCTTACAGCAACTGCCTGATTTACCAGGCCAATACCACGGAGAATAACACGCGTACTGCCTATTATGGGGTCAACGGTACGCCCCGGGTAGCCTTAAACGGCGACCTCGTGCCCGTTTCTTCTGCTTTATTACCGGCGGCTACTTTGCAAGGCGCGCTGGGCCAAACCAGCCCGGTGGCTATCACCGTTCAGGAAAGCGGAACCTTCCCGACCAAAACGGCCAACGTAACCGTGACTACTTACGGCGACGTGCCTGCCGGGAGTTACAAACTGTATGCTGCCGTGGCTGAAAGTACCGTCAATTACAGTTCGCCCAACGGCGAATCGAAACACCACGATGTTTTCCGGGCCATGCTGCCTAATGTAAACGGAGAAAATATCACCCTCCCACCCGCAGGCGGATCGGTCAGTTTTACCTATAACTATACCTACTCCGCCCCGAATGGCTGGACCTCCAATTTTGATTCGCTGTATGTGCTGGCTTTTGTTCAAAATACGGAAACCAAAGCCGTGCTGAACACCGGTACGCGTTTCGACCCAACCTTCGTATCCGCACCGGAAGCCGCGGCGCCCCGCTCGGTACTGATACAACCGAACCCGGCCACGGAAGCAGCCTGGGCATCGTTGCCCGGCCAGGAAGTCGATCGGGTGGAAGTATTCTCCCTCGGCGGCCAACTGGTACGCACCGCTTTCGAATTACAAAACGACCTCGTGCGAATTCCGGTGGACGCCCTGGCGCCGGGAATTTATGTGGTAAAAATTACCGGGAAAGACGGTTTGTATGTGGGGAAATTGGTGAAGGAGTGAAATAGCGTCATGGAGCGTCATTAGGTCATTTCGTCATTAATACTACTTTGCCATGTTAAAAATACAGTGATTCAGTCCCTTCGGGATTACCAAACATTTATCTGCCGGATCGCTATTAACATGGATTCCCGATACCGCCGAGCGTGACTTCGTACAAACCCCGGAATCTTCCCTACCCCCTTTTTTCTCCCCCCCCCGATTGTCATCCTGAAAGGAACCGTCCACTCTACGAACGCATCGCCATACGACGCCCTCCTTAGAGTGGACGGTTCCTTTCAGGATGACAATCGGGGGGGGGGAGAAAAAAGGGGGTAGGGAAGATTCCGGGGTTTGTACGAAGTCACGCTCGGCGGTATCTGGAATTAAAATGAGGTAAATCACACACTTTTTTAACGTGGCAAAGTAGTATTATATGATTATGGTTAATAACGCAATAACCTATTGACGCAATGACGAAATGACCTAATGACGAAATGACCTAACGACGCTCAATGTCCCACATAATTATGCGGCGTCAATTGTTTTAATTCCGCTTTCACTTCTTCGTTTATCTCCAGTCCGTCGATAAACTCGTGCAGGTCTTCACGTGTCACGGCGCTGCGCCCGCGGGTGAGCGTTTTGAGCGCTTCGTAGGGTTGCGGATAACCTTCGCGGCGAAGAATAACCTGAATACCTTCGGCGATTACCATCCAGTTGTCTTCCAGGTCGTCGAAGAGTTTGCCTTCGTTGAGCATGAGTTTGCCTAAACCTTTCAGGATCGATTTAAAGGCTACCAGAGTATGGCCCATGGGCACGCCGAGGTTGCGCAACACGGTGCTGTCGGTCAGGTCGCGTTGTAGCCGGCTGATGGGCAATTTTTCGGCAAAATGTTGAAAAAGGGCGTTGGCTAAGCCGAGATTCCCCTCCGCATTTTCGAAGTCGATTGGATTTACCTTATGCGGCATAGCGGAAGAGCCGATCTCGTCTTTCACGGTTTTTTGCCGGAAATATTCCATCGAAACGTAGGTCCATACGTCGCGGCAAAAGTCGATCAGGATGGTATTGATACGGCCTAACGCCTGGCACTGGCCGGCCAGAAAGTCGTAATGTTCAATCTGGGTGGTGTATTGCGAGCGCTCCAGGCCGAGAAATTCGCGCACAAAATCGTCGCCGAAGCGGCGCCACTCATAGTCGGGGTAGGCGGCATAGTGGGCGTTAAAATTGCCGGTGGCGCCGCCGAATTTGGCCCGGTGCGGGATGTCGCGCAGTTGGTCCAACTGGCCGTCGAGGCGCTCCACAAATACCTGCAACTCTTTGCCCAGCAGCGTCGGAGAGGCCGGCTGCCCGTGGGTGCGGGCCAGCATGGGTACGCGGCCCCAATCCTGCGCCAGTTGGTACAAATGGTCGCGCAGTCGTTGCAACAAGGGGTAATAAACTTCCTGCAACGCATTTTTGAACAGTAAAGGCGTGGCGGTGTTGTTCACGTCCTGCGAGGTGAGCCCGAAATGTACGAATTCGCGCAGATGACCGAGTTCCAGGGCATCGAAACGTTCTTTAAGAAAATACTCGACCGCCTTCACGTCGTGGTTGGTCGTGCGCTCTATGGTTTTGATATACTCCGCATCGGCGAGGCTGAAATTTTCAAAAATGGCATTCAGTTCGTCAATTTTAGCGTCCTCAAATGCCTCCAATTGCGGCAGGCCGTATTGGCAAAGCGCGATAAAATATTGAATCTCAACAAATACGCGGTATCGAATGAGGGCGTATTCGCTAAAGTATTCGGACAGTTCTTTTGTCTTGTCGGCGTAACGCCCGTCGATAGGAGAAATAGCAAGCAGCATTTTTATAATTTATATCCGGGCAAAATTAGCAAAACAGGAGCATCCGTCTGCGCTTTGTCCGACGATAGGTTCTACTTTTGCCGGCGAATGGGTGTTTTAGTGTTTGATGTGTTTTAGTGTTTTAGTGTTTTAGTTCCTACGCGTACTAAAACACTAAAACACTAAAACACTAAAACACTAAAACACCCAAACACCCAAACACCCAAACACCCAAACACTAAAACACTAAAACACTAAAACACCCAAACACTAAAACACTAAAACACCCAAACACCCAAACACTAAAACACTAAAACACCCAAACACTAAAACACTAAAATCCTCAATGATGGAAAATAATACCTGGATCGGCCTTGGCGCCGCTTTTTTATGCCTGACTTTTGTTTTTTTTGGCCCCAATCAGGGAGGCAACGACCTGGAAGCCCTGCAAACGGAAACCATGCGGATTCACGACGAAACCATGAAAAACATGGCAGACATGAACCGCATAGGCCGCAGACTGAAACAAGAACTGGAGACGCTCGATTCCCTGGCGCCCCGGCGCGAAGCCATCCGGGAAGTGTTGGGTCAAATGAAACGGGCGGAAGAAGGTATGTACTACTGGATGCAACAGTACTCGCCACCGGAAAACAAGCCTGAAGCGGAGGCTAAACTTTACCTGGAGGATCAAAAACAAAAAATCGGGCAAAACCAGCGGGATATGAACGCGGCGCTGGAAGCAGGCGCATTGCTGCTGAAAAAATAAATTTGACAACGACATGAAATACTTCTTATTCCTGCTAACCATACTTGCCGCCCTCGCAGCCTGTACGCAGCCGGGCCCGCGCTCCCTGCCCATTCTCGGCGAACGCGACGTGGTGAACGGCGACACCATTTACCCCACGATCCCGGATTTTTCGTTCGTGGATCAGGACAGCCAGGTCGTGACCAATGCCACCTTTAAAGATAAAATCTATATGGTCGATTTTTTCTTTATCCATTGCCCGACGATTTGCCCAAAGGTAAAAGCCAACGGATTGCGGATTTACCAAAAATATAAAAACGACAACCGCCTGGCCATCCTTTCACATTCCATTGACGTAAAAAACGACACGGTGGCTGCGCTCAAACGGCATGCGGAGAAATTAGGTATCGGCAAACCCGGCTGGTATTTGGTGACCGGCGACCATGATGCGATTTACAGTATTGCCGACGATTATTTCAGCGTAGCTATTGAAAACCCCGACGCCCCGGGCGGATTTGATCACAGCGGGCGTATTATTTTGGTGGACAAAAACCGGCATGTGCGATCCTTCTGCGATGGTACGGATGCCGCAGACGTTGACCGGTTTATGCAAGACATCGATATTCTATTGGCGGAAGAGATCGGGGAGAAATAATAAATCAACATAACATGCCCAAAACATGGTTTTACAATCACGAGGTGACTTTGAGTCACCCCGTGATTCGCGCAAATATTTTTTTTAATACCTTTTTGCTCACGGCTATCATTGGCCTGAGTGCTTGCGAACCCAATACTTTCCAGGAAGGCGAGCGCTTGTATAAAGCCCAATGCGCCAATTGCCACATGGACGACGGCATCGGCCTCAGCGCGCTCATTCCGCCTATTGCCGGCTCGGATTACCTGCCGGCCAATCGCGACATACTTCCGTGTATCATCCGGTACGGATTGAAAGATACGATCGTGGTGAACGGTAAAACGTATGCTGAAATCATGCCGGGCGTAGCCAAACTTACCGACGTCCAGATTACCAACCTGCTCAATTTTATCAACAACAGTTGGGGTAACCAAAACGGTTTGTACCGCCTGGAGGAGGTGCAGGCAACGCTGGAGGAATGCAGATTACAGGTACAAAGAGGCGAAAGGTGAACAAGGAAAAGTCAATTATTTGCCGGGAAGACAATTAGTTTAGGTCTGATACCGCCAAGTCCCTATTTTTGGCTCAACCAAAATGCACCCGGCAGTTGTCTGTCCGGTAAATGCAGCACTTATGGGCTGCTCTGCTAAAATCTTCTACTGCGAGCACATGAAACATTTGACCATTTTAGCGGCGGCGCTCTTTTTTGTCGCCCCGGCTTTTGCACAAATCCCAGGAAATAATGATTGTAACACGCCGCTCGAACTGGGCCTTGCCCCCACTTGCAGCAGCGATGTGTACACGAATGTGAATGCCACGGCCACGGATATCGGCTCGAACAATGTGCCGTCCTGCGGGAATACCCTGCCCCCGGAGCGCGATGTATGGTTCACCTTCGTGTGCCCGCCGGATATCCTGAATTTCCGGGTTGAACTCACCGGCTCGGGGACGCAAACGATTAAAAATCCCGTACTTGTCGTGTACCGCGGCGATTGCTCCGTCGACGGTCTGTTCGAGTTGGATTGTATAAATACTGCCCCCGGGGCAACGTCGTTGTTCCTGGACTTGAAAGGGCTGACGGCCGGCGCCACCTATTTTCTCCGGGTCTTCGATACCTCCCCCACCGCGACGCCCAATGCCGGCAACTTCAACCTGTGCGTCAATGAGATACCACCGATTGTGACCATCGATCAGGGTAGCTCATCGCTGTGTACGGGCACTATTTACGATTCCGGTGGCCCCGACAACGATTACGGTCCTAATGAAGATCATGTCTTTACGATATGTCCCGATCAGCCTTCCGCCTGTATCGATTTTTCGCTAACTTACTTCAACCTCGATGCCGGCCCGGCGTTGAATTTGGCTTTGCCGGGTTTCGACGTGCTCACTTTTTTCGACGGCCCGGACGTCAACGCACCGGTGATCGCTCAAATAAACGGCTCCAACACCGCCACCGGTACCGATGGCGGCGGCGGCGTTTGTTTTCGGGTACAAGCGGGTAGCGGCTGTCTGACGATCGCTTTCCAATCGGACGCCACGGTTAATTTTGAAGGATTCGAGGGCCATTGGGAATGCAGCGATACCCCTTGTGAACCCATTTCGCCCATCGAAACGGAAACGGCCGTCACGCCTGCCAATATCGTCAGTTCCATTCTGGCGCCCGGAACGACCGTCAATATTACCAAAACAGATTGCCCATTCGGCGCTTACGGAACGTTCAGTTTCCCCACTGACAACAACGACCTGGGGCTGCAAAAAGGACTGGTACTGACCACCGGCGCCGTCGATCTGGTTGCCGGCCCCAACGATCTGCCCGGCGCCTCTCAATTCAACTTCACGCCCGGCGACGCGCAACTCGATTATCTGTCGGTATTGCAGGGCAACAGCGATCCCTCCTTCGATGCTTGTATTGTGGAAATGGACGTTTTTGTCGCCAGCGATGAACTGACTTTCGAATACGTATTCGGCTCGGAAGAATATCCCGAATATCTCAATGTGGATTTCGGGTACAACGACATTTTCGCTTTTCTGGCTTCAGGCCCCGGCATTACCGGCGACCCAAACCTGAACGGCGCCCAAAATATCGCCCTCTTGCCCGGCACCAGCACGCCGGTCCAAATTTTCAGCGTCAACAACCTCACCAACTGGGAATACTATCGCAACAACGGCGTTTTGAATGGCTCTACCCTCCAATACGACGGCTTTACCTCCGACTACCTGGGCGTTAAAAAAAGCCTCACCGCACGGGTAGACGTTATTCCATGCAATACCTACCGCCTGAAATTAGCCATTGCCGACCGCGGTGATACCGGCTGGGACTCCGGCGTGTTTATTTCTGAAGTTAAAGGCGGCGCGCCGGAATTGGACGTCGAATTTGCCAGCGGCCTGGACTATTTTATCGAAGATTGTTCCGGCAACTTCGACCAGATCGTCATCCGGCTGAGCAAAGCCAAAACCAAAGCCGCCAGCTATACCATCACGGTGGGCGGAACCGCGACCCCTGGCGTCGACTATGTGCTGAATATCCCGCCCGTGATCACTTTCCAGCCCGGCGATACGGTACTGACTTTTCCGATTCTGCCCATTGCGGACAATGAATTTGAAGGCGCCGAAACCATTACCATCAGTATTTCAAATGATTATGGCTGCGGCAGTGTGGTTTTTGAAACACTGACTGCAAATCTGAACGACAACGCAGAAGTGGTGGTCAACGGCGGCGCCGACACCCTGTACTTATGCGCGGGTGGAACGGCACAACTGGAAGCTACCGGCGCGCAAACCTACTTCTGGGAGCCGCCACTGGCAGTCAGCGATCCCAATGTGCCAAACCCGACCATCACGCCCACGCAGGATTTGTGGCTGAAAGTGACCGGTACCGTCGGTACTTGCGTGGACGAGGATTCTATTTTTGTAAAAATCATCAACACGCCGGATCTGGTCGTTTCGGCAAGCGACTCCACTATTTGCCAGGGCGATACGGTGCAGTTGCTGGCCGTTACCAATGCCGGTTCCGTCGGACTGGCGTGGGAGCCGAAAACCCGCCTAGATGATCCGAACAGTTTGATGCCCAACGCCTTCCCGATTCTAACCACGGTTTACACCGCCACCCTGAATGTGCCCGGATGCCCGGAAATAAGCAGGCAAATCACGGTGAACGTCGACACTTTGTTTTTCCCGAACTTGCCGGCTACGGAGGTCACGATTTGTCAGAATTATTCCGTGCAATTAGCCGAGGTGCTGAACACCACCACCCAATATTCCTGGACGCCGGCGGACGGCTTGAACGACCCGAACAGTTCAGGGCCGGTGGCTACGCCCGAACAAACGACGTCGTATATCCTGACCGCCACCAGCGCCAACGGGTATTGCACCCAAACCGCCGTAGTGAACGTCAACGTGACGCCGGCTGACGTGGACATCACGGGAGATGAATACCTCGAAATTTGTCTGGGTGACACCGTGACCTTAACCGCACAAGCAAATCCGCCCGGCGCGACGATTACGTGGCAACCCCCGTTTTACGTCACGCCCGCTTCCGGGCCCGCGGTACAAGTCGCGCCGGATGAATCCATTACGGTGCGCGCATTTTATGTGATCAACGGCTGCTTCGTCCAGGATTCCGTCAATATCCGGGTCGATTCGTTGCCCGATCTGGCTATCGTCCGCAACCCGGACAAGCCGATTTATTGTCCCGGCGACACGGTTTACTTGTTATCAAAAACGTACGAACCGGCTAATTTTCCCGGTATCACGCATGAATGGGACGATTTCCCCGGAGAATTAACGCCCCGGGAAAACTGGAATATGGTCATCAATGCCACCACTACGCATACATTCCAACGCGTTACCACTAATCACGCCTGCGTCGATACCGCCGAAGTGCTGGTACCGGTCGGCATACCGCCAACCATTACCATCACAGCCGACCCGCCGGAAATTTGTCCGGGTGAATCCTCCAAAATCAACGTGACCGTGGAGCCGAACCAGAAGATAGAATGGGAAGATCAGACGATGACCCTGTCCTGCATGGACTGTTTCAGTCCGATAGCCACGCCGTCGGCCACCAGTACCTACATGGTGAGCACCCCAGAGGCCGATTGCCCGGGCGGCGCGAGCATTACTGTTACGGTATTGCCCCGGCCGGCTATAAGTTTGTCCGACCAGACGATCTGTCTGGGAGATGTTGTGACGCTCAACAACGTTGCCACCAACCCGCAGGATGCGTATACCTGGACGGCCAACCCGCCGGGGTCCATTGCTGACCCGACGTTGCCTACCCAAACGGTAAGTCCGGCCGTAACGACCACTTATTCGGTGACCGCCATTGGAGTATGCACCAACCAGGGCAGCGCCACGATTACGGTGAACAGCGGTACCATAGAAGCCGGCGCCGATCAAACATCTTGTCCGGGTACGCCAGTCACGCTCACGGCGACCGTCACAGGCGCTACGGGCAACGTCGTCTGGACGCCATCGAACCAGATCGGAACCACGGTTACCGTACAACCGTTGGTAACCACGACATATACAGCCCGGCTGTTCTTTTCCCCCAATTGCCAGGCTTCCGATATGATAACGGTAAATGTGCTGCCGGGTATTTCACTTGGACCTATTCAGGTTTCGCCGGTGCAAACTGAAATTTGCGAAGGCACGCCCCTCCGGTTGAAAGTAGAAGCCAACCCGCCGAATGTTTCTTTTGTCTGGCTGGAAAATGGCACCCCGATTCCCGGCTCCACGCTTGATTCGGTGATTGTGACGCCCCCTGGCGACGAAAATCCGGTGATCGTGCAATATGCCGTGGTGGCCACGGATATCAACGGCTGCACCTCAGTTTCCGGTCCGATAGATCAATTGGTGAAACGTTGTTTTGTATTTCCCAATGCTTTTACGCCCGGCGGCGACGGCGACAACGATACATTCTCCGGCATTAAAAATTTCGGCGGTGAGCTGGAGGTGGTCGACTTCCGAGTTTTTAGCCGTTGGGGACAAAAAGTGTTTGAAGCCACGGCAAATCAAAAATCCTGGGATGGCCGGGTAGATGGCAAAGACGCGCCGATGGATGTGTATGTGTATTACATCACGATTCGTTTCGGCAACGGCGATGAAAAAACGTTTAAAGGGGATGTGAGTTTGTTGCGGTAAATTAGTCGGTGGGGAAAATACGGTTTTCGCCTTATTTTCCCCACCTCAACGTCTCCACCAACCGATTCACATCCTGCCGCATAAATGCCAGCACGGGCGCCAGCGAATCGGGCCGGGTTTGCGTGTTGAAGTACAGCGCGCCCCGCAGGAAGTTATCTGTGGAATCGGTCAGAAAAAACTGGTACGACGACGCGGCTGCGCCTTCGATGGCGAACACGATGCCGTGTACCCGGTCGGCATCGCGATGCACGGGAATTTCTTCGATATAACTGGCTTTAATATTGTGCTTTTGCGCCATAGTGAAGGCGTCCTGCACCAATTCGTCGAAGCGGGATCGGCCGGTGATCGGGTAATAACTGCAATAAATTTTGGCGTTCAATTGAGGTACGGCAATGTTGAACCAGCAATCACTCCGGGCTTTGTCCCCAAAAAAAGTGGTATCACGTTCAATGACGGCGTATTTCGGGGCATCGAAAGTGAAATTACAATCTGTTTGATGAAAGGGCTCGTAGGCTTTTTCGGGGTAAATTACCCGGGGAAAAGCGCGTGGCTTGGGCACCGGAACATAGTCTTCACAAGCCGTAAAAAGAAGCGAAAAGAAACAAACGGAAATCAGAAACCGGGAGAATGCCATGATGTGGGTTGAATTTGTGGAGGCAAAGGTACGGGTTCGCCGGATGAATGGTTGATTCGTTGATTTGTTGATGCATTGATTTGTTGATTGGTTGATGCGTTGATTTGTTGTTGCGTTGATTTGTTGATTCGTGACTTTAGTGCACTCAAGCGCCACCAAAACAAATCAACGCATCAACAAATCAACAAATCAACGCATCAACAAATCAACGAATCAACCAATCAACGAATCAACCAATTGCTCCGGCCGTTTCGGCTGCAAATTCCGGTACACGCCCAGCAGCCGGCGCGCTACTTCGAGGTTGTCGAAATGTTCCGAGCAAAAGGTTTGGGCACGCCGGCCAAGCCCTTCGAGGGCGGTGCCCTCTGCAACGCACCAGCGCACGGCCGATAAAAAATCTTCCGGTGTTGCGGCAATCAGGGCTTCCTCCCGGTGACGGGCCGGAATACCTTCGAGCCCGACGGGTGTGGATAAAATAACTTTCCCCAACGCCATACCTTCCAGAATCTTTGCCCGCATACCGCTGCCGGATAACAGGGGTACCACCATGATCGGGTGTTGGTTGATAAATGCCGCGGCATCGGGCACTTCCCCATGCACCACCACGCCGGGCAGCCGGAGCCGCCGCAGCCACGAAGGCGTGTTACGACCCGCGATATGGAAGGTCAGGTTGGGAAATGCCGGCGCCAGCAAGGGTTTCCAAACGGTGTCGAGAAACCATTTCAGCCCTTCCACATTCGGCATCCAATCGAGCGAGCCGATAAATGCGAGACTGAGAGGCTGGTGGAAACAGCGGTTGTCGGCCGTGTAGTCGCGGCAGTCCAGGCCGATGGGCGTCACTACGGCCGGTTTGGACAGGCCCAGCCGGCGGAACTGTTCCACATCGCGTTCCGTGATACCGATGATCAGGTCGTATTGATTGAGGCGCTCTACTTCAAATTTTTTAAGTCGCGGCGTGATCGCGTTCAGATACCAACGTTTAACCGGATGGCTGTTGGCGGCAACCCGTTCCCATATTTCATGCTCCACATTGTGCGATCGCAGCGCAATGGGCGCCGAGGAAAATTTTCGGATGACCGGAAGGTAAGGCGCCAGGTAAAGGGTCTCCAATTGAATGATATCGAAGCGATCTTTTTGGAGCACTTCGATCAATTTTTCTTCAAACTGCCGGTTTTCAAAACGTTCGATATGGTAGGAGCGGTTGGAAAACAAATTTCGGAGCGCGGCGCCCGGTTTTAGCCGGTTATCGATGTCGACGGTGTAAATGGCACGATAATGGTCGAATGTTTCCGGGAGTTGGGCGGGGTCGAACCAATGTTTACTGGTATTCATGGCCAGCAGGGTCACATCGCTACCCAGTTCGTCGAATGCCCTGGCCATATACGTAACCGCAATACTTTCCCCGTCTTTCAACGGGAAGGGGAATTTTTTACACAGCTGGAGAATCTTCATGTTCTGTTATTAAAATTATCTTTGCCGTATGATTCTTGAGGCAAAAAATATCCACAAGTCTTTTGGGAAGCTCCACATACTAAAAGGCGTCAACATCCAGATCGTGCGGGGAGAGATCGTCAGCATCGTTGGCAAGTCGGGCGCCGGCAAAAGTACGCTATTGCACATACTTGGCACCTTAGATGATGCAGATGAAGGGACGGTGTCGATCAATCAAACAATTTTCCGGGCACTTGGGGCGCGCCAATTGGCGGCTTTTCGCAACCGGCACGTCGGTTTTGTGTTTCAGTTTCACCATCTTTTGCCCGAATTTACGGCTTTGGAAAACGTGGCTATCCCGGGTTTTATTCAAAAACGACCCGAAAATGACGTAAAAAAACGCGCTGCCGAATTGCTTGATTTTCTGGGACTTTCCCATCGCATACAGCACAAACCCGGCGAACTCAGCGGCGGCGAACAACAGCGCGTAGCCGTTGCCCGCGCGTTGATCAACCAGCCGGATATCATCTTTGCCGACGAACCTACCGGCAATCTGGATACCGCGGCGTCGCAGGATTTGCACCTGCTCATTCGCCGCTTGTGTACCGAACACGGTCAAACATTTGTGATTGTCACCCACAACAAAGAACTTGCCGACCTTTCCGATCGCTGCCTTGAAATGCGCGACGGACTTTTGGTCTAACATGAGAGAACGATGCTACTTCGGATTCTGCTGCCAGCGCTGCTAATTTTTTTTGCCTGCCATTCGGCACACAAACAGGCTACTCAAAATGCCGCCGTCGTGTTCGCCGAGCGGCCTAAAAATATTATTTTGCTCATTGGCGATGGAATGGCCGTGCCCCAGATATCGGCAGGTATTTATTGGAAAGGCCCCGGAAAATCCGTCTGGGAACAATTCCCCATTGTCGGGTTTCACAAATCCCATTCTGCTGATGAAAAAGTAACCGACTCGGCGGCGGGCGCCACGGCGTTTTCCTGTGGCCAGAAAACAGTCAACGGCGCGATCGGCGTATTGCCGCCCGATAACCGCCCCTGCCGCACGATCCTGGAAGAACTGGACGCGCAGGGCTGGGCTACCGGAATGGTCGTCACCTGCTCGGCTACCCACGCTACGCCCGCGTGTTTTATCGCGCATCAGGATATTCGCGCGTTCACCGAAGCCATTGCCGAAGATTACCTCAATACTCCGTTCGATTGTTTTGTGGGTGGCGGCAGCGGTTATTTTGACGACCGGCCCGATAAAAAAAACCTCCTGGATACCCTGAAAAATCGCGGGTATGTCATTCGAAAGGGGGATAGTTTTAACCGGATTCCCCTCGATGGTTCCGCGCCGTTCATGCTCTTCACCGCCGAACGGGAACCCGGCACGGCTTCTGCGGGCAGGCGTTACCTGCCAGGCGCTACCCAAAAAATATGCGAATACCTGAAAAAACGCAGTAACAAAGGCTTCTTCCTCATGGTAGAGGGCAGCCAGATCGACTGGGCGCTGCACGCCAACGACCGCAACTGGCTGAAAGCCGAAATGCTCGATTTCGATGCTACCGTGACCGCGGCGCTCAATTTTGCCCGCACCGACGGCAATACGCTGGTCATCGTTACCGGCGACCACGAGTGCGGCGGCGCCTCCCTGAATGCCGGAGATGGCAAAAAAAACTTTCGCCCGGGTTTTGCGGCCCGTATGCATTCCGCTTCCATGGTACCGGTTTTTGCGTTCGGGCCAAAATCTGAATCCTTTTCCGGAATTTATGACAACACCGCCATTTATGCCAAAATGTGGGCTGCATTGGGCAACACTGTCAATCCTTCAAAATAAAAAATAATTACTCAAACCACTAAACTCAACTTTCGATTTGCCACTCATTAAATCAATTTCCGGCTTTCGCGGCACCATTGGGGGCCGTCCGGGCGAAAATTTAACCCCACAGGACATCGTGGAGTGTACGGCCGCTTTCGGCCAATGGATACTGGATACGACCGGTAATCCGACCGTTGTCGTCGGACGCGACGGGCGCATGTCCGGCGCAATTGTCAGCAGTCTGGTGGTCAATACGCTGCGCAGCGTAGGCATTTCCGTGGTTGATCTCGGCTTGAGCACCACACCCACCGTGGAAATAGCCGTCACGATGGAAAAAGCCGGCGGCGGCATTATTCTGACCGCAAGTCATAACCCGCGGGAATGGAATGCCCTGAAACTCCTCAACCACCGCGGCGAGTTTATCAGCGCCGCCGACGGGAAAGCCATCCTTCAACGGGTGGCCGAGGGAGATATCCTTTATGCACCGGTAGATAAACTCGGCGACTATCGCACCGACGACACTTATATCGCCCGGCATATCGAAAAAATATTAACCCTGCCGCTGGTGGATGTGCCGGCGATTCAGGGCAAAAATTACCGCATTGTGGTGGATGCGATTAATTCCACCGGAGCCCTCTCTGTGCCGCCGCTGCTCGAAGCGCTGGGTTGTCAGGTTATCCTGCTCAACGGCGAAGTAAACGGCCGCTTTGCCCACAACCCTGAACCCCTGAAAGAACACCTCGGCCAGTTGTCTACCGAAGTGCGGATGCAAAAAGCCCAACTCGGCATCGCCGTGGACCCCGATGTGGACCGCCTGGTGTTCGTGTGCGAAGACGGTGAACCGTTTGGTGAAGAATACACGCTGGTAGCAGTGGCCGACTACGTGTTATCAAAAGTAGGCGGCGGCAACACGGTTTCCAACCTTTCGTCTACCCGCGCACTATCCGACGTTACGGTGAAACGTGGGGGGGAATACTTTGCGGCCGCCGTGGGCGAAGTAAACGTGGTGGAAAAAATGAAAGCGGTAAATGCCGTAATCGGCGGCGAAGGCAACGGCGGCATCATCCTGCCGGAACTGCACTACGGCCGAGATGCCCTGGTGGGTATTGCCCTGTTTCTGAGCCATTTGGCCCATACGGGCAAACAAATTTCGACGCTCCGCAAAACATATCCGGAGTACCAGATGGCCAAAACAAAAATTGACCAATCGCCGGAAATTAACCTGGATAAAATATTTACCGCCCTGAAAGACAAATACCGGAAGGAACAACTCAATACCGAAGATGGCCTGAAAATAGATTTCGAAAGTGGCTGGGTGCATTTGCGACCATCCAATACCGAGCCGATTATCCGGATATATTCCGAAAGCGGATCAAGGGTGATTGCGGAGAATCTGGCGCGGAAGATTATGCAGGATATTCAGGAATTACGATAGTCTTAACCACGTATATGAACAGAGTTTACTTCGATAACGCTGCTACCACTCCCATTTCCGGAGAAGTCATAGATGCCATGTTGCCCGTGTTGCGGAACCAATACGGCAACCCGTCCAGTATTCACGCAGAAGGGCGCAGCGTACGCGCGCTGATCGAAAATGCCCGTAAAACGGTCGCCCGGAGTATCGGCGCCAGCACGGCGGAAATATTTTTTACCTCCGGCGGCACCGAGAGCAATAACATGGCCCTCAAATGCGCCGCGCGCGACCTGGGCGTGCAACGTATTATCAGCAGCCCCATCGAACACCATTGCGGCTTGCACACTATCGAATCGGTGCAGCAGCAGGCCGACGTGGAAGTCGTCTGGCTCCCCGTAAATGCCCTCGGCCGCGTCGATATGAACGCCCTCGAACAAGCGCTGGCCGACAACGGCGGTAAAAAAACAATGGTGTCGCTCATGCACGCCAACAACGAAATCGGCACCATGATCGACCTCGACCAGGTGTCGGCCCTGTGCGCGCAGTACGGCGCTTTATTACACTCGGATACGGTCCAATCCATCGGTCATTTCCACCTGGATGTCGGCAAAACACCGATCCATTTTTTATCGGGCGCAGCGCACAAATTTCACGGCCCCAAAGGCGTCGGTTTTATCTATATCAATGGCGAATGCCCCGTCCATCCTTTTATCGACGGCGGCGGACAGGAACGCAACATGCGCGGAGGCACGGAAAATGTGTACGGCATTGTCGGCCTGGCCAAAGCGCTTGAGCTTGCCTGCGCCGAAATGGAGGAACGGGCAGACCATATTCGCAGCATTCGCCAATACATGATCGAACGGCTGCAAGAATCCTTCGACGACATTCAATTCAACGGCGATTTGTACGGGCACAGCCTGTACACCGTACTGAGCGTATCGTTTCCGCCTTCGCCAAAGAACGAATTACTGCTGCTTAGCCTCGATATTGCCGGCGTAAGCGCCTCGGGCGGTAGCGCCTGTTCGAGTGGCGCCGAAAAAGGCAGCCACGTGCTGAGTGCCATCGAAGCCGACCCGGCACGAAAAAGTATCCGGTTTTCGTTTTCACATTACAACACCCGGGATGAAGTGGATTTTGTGGTGGAAAAATTGAAAAGTATTTTACCGGTTCCGGTAACAACCATCTAAGCAATGATAAAACCAGTTTTTTTTACCTGCGCACTGTTTAGTGCAGTATGGCTCTTATTTTCCTGTACCGGCAGCGGCAACCAACCGACTTCAGTGGCGACACCGCTGACGTTCAGCATGCAGGAATATGTATTTAAAAAATGTCTGCGCGATTCGGTTTGTGCGGAAATCAACCTGAAATACCCGGTTTTTGCCGGCGGCCCTGGTGCAGAAGCCGTAAAACGCCTGAATGACTCCATTGGCGTAGCGCTCTATTTTGCGGCTAACGCCGATCATACATTGCCCTTAAAAATGGCGCTCGATTCCGCAGCGGCGCAATTGTACGCCACACTTAAAAGTGACCATGAAGAAGGCTTCGCACCTGGGATGTCGTACACCACCGAACTGACCAGTGAAGTGATCCTGCAAACAGCGAAACTGCTCTCTTTACAAATGGACGGGTACACTTTCAGCGGCGGCGCACACGGATATTATTACACCGTACTCAATACCTTCGACATCGGTTCCGCCGAATCCGTATTGCTCACCGAGCTGATTACCGATACCGCCGCGCTGCGCCCCTTGCTGGAACGCGCTTTCGTGGACGCCCACGCGGAGGAAATAGCCGATGCGAAGTTGGAAGACCTTTTACTCGATCCGGAGCAGCCGCTGCCCATGCCTGTTAACTTCTGTATCGTGCCGTCCGGTATCCGTTTCATGTACAACCCCTACGAAGTGGCGCCGTATGCGGTCGGGCAAACGGATATTGTATTGAGTTGGGAACTTCTGGGAAGGCTGGCTGATCGCAAAAAATGGCTGGATTGAGCCGCTCAAATGCTGTTTAGGAACGGGTGAATAATAACTTGTTACTTAGCGCCCATTTATGGCTATCGATTTGCTGAAGCAACAATGGAAAACTATGCTGGAGAACCGGAACATCGCCCCGGACTACAGGGAACAGGCATTTTCCGATATCGTGAAATCATATACGGCCCGCGGTCGCCACTATCACAACCTCGAACATCTGCAGGAGCTATTCCGGCATTCCGACCGGTATCAATTCCAATTAAAAGACAAGGATGTAGTAGCGGCAGCAATTTTTTTTCATGATGTGATCTATAATCCGGCCCGCCGCGATAACGAAGTTAAAAGCGCCGAGTTTGCCGCCAGGAACCTTCCCATGCTGGGTTTTATGCCGGAAGAAATCCAAATGGTGTATGAATTTATCGTGGCTACACAGCAGCATGAACTGCCGGATCACCCGCATCCGGACCTGCCCTGGTTCCTCGATTTCGATCTCGCCATTTTAGGCGCCGACTGGGAAACTTACTTAAACTACACGAAAAATATAAGGCTGGAATACCGGATCTACCCCGACTTATTGTACAAACCGGGCCGGAGAAAGGCAATGGAAAAATTCCTTACGCGCCCGAAAATATACTTTACAGAGAAATTTCAGGATATGTTTGAAACGATGGCAAGGAGAAATATCAGCATGGAAATCAATATGTTAATTACCTGAATATACATCAGAGGCGTATAAAGTCTCCAAAAACCTTCTGGTTTTTATCCTAAAATCTTTCTTTTTGTGGCGAACCGCGTTTAAATTTTTGTTTGAAAAATTTAAAAGCGGTTCGCCACAAAAAGAAAGGTTACCAAATTCAAAAATCCTCAAAAAACGCCCGGGCATTCCGCCCCAGATTGCGCTGCATGCTGCTGGCAACGTGGTAATTATCCCCTTCGAATTGTTCTCCGGCGTTGCGTTTGTACAGCTCGCGTTCCCAGCGGGGGTTATTGATTTCGCCCCGGGCATTGGAGTGCAAAAGCATAAAATCTTCACCGGCGAGCGTGGGGTTGTAAAACAGGAATTTGACATTCTTCTGTTTTGTTTTGGGGAAGTCGTAATACACCCAGATTTCATAGGGCGGAGCGCTTGGGTCATCTTCCACCCGGATGAGGTCCCCCGGCATGCCGTAGCGCATAAACGTGCGTCCGCGGTCCGTCTCGAATCCGCGACGGAAACCGCTGTTAAATTTTTGATCCGCTGCGCCGGCTACCTGCATGAACTTCACATAAGCCTGTTCCGGATTGTTCGGGTCTGCTTTTACGAAGTACCTAAACAGAAAATAACGCATTGCCTTCAGGTCCGAACCTTTCAGGATACTCTTTAGCGCCTCGGTATCGTCGCCCTCCAGCAGCGCTGAAATAGCACGCAGGCTGTACCGCAGATTTTCTTCATTCAGGTCGCTCACGAATTGCTTTTCCACCATTGACTCGGTGAGCTCCGTTTCCTGAATTTCAACAAAAGGATTGCTGCGTTGAAAATACACCTTGCGCTTGCTCAGCAGTTCATTCGTCGCATTGCGCAACTCTACCGTAAGCGAGTAGTTGCCGCTTTTCATTTTACCGATGTCTATCGGTACCAGCAAGGCACTGACAGCAGCCGTCTTTTTTTGCTGACTGCCAATAGAAATCAGGTTAGTGGCGTCGTTTCCCAGCTCTTGTTCGATAAAATAACGCACCAGATAAGACTCGTCCGGAACCGTTTTATTCGCATGATAAATCTCAGCATAAAAAGCCAGCGTGGTGGCAATTCGGTCGTAAAACGTAAAAGGCAGAGGCTCCAGAAAATAGCCGTTTTTAGTGAACGGATTGTCGGATTTGTCGGGCCGGTAGCTGCGCAGCAACAACAAATCAGAAAGGAAAATTCCGGCGCCGAGGTCCACCGTCACTGAGGATTTAAAAGTCCGGTTATTTTCCGGGTCGTGGATGTCCTGAAAAGTAATTTCCAATTGATACTCCCCGGGTTGCACGAATAAACGTTTCACATCGAGCAAAGCCTGCGGGGCATTTACCAGCGGACTGTTCAGGCGGTATTTTTCGAAGTTGATGACGGCATCGCCTTTTTTGATCAAAATCACCGTTTCTACGCCCGCCTGCAAGTGTACACTATCTACCCGTTTGAACGTGACGGAAGCGGCGGCTATTTCGATATTGATCTCTAAATAAGGTTTGTCCGGCGTGGCATATACCACACAGGTAACGCCGGCATCAAGCGCTTTACCGACAAAGGGCAACAGCAGCGCGACTAAAAAAATAGTGAGGGCGAAGCAAGAGTTTTTGTGTTTCATAACTGGAAAAATTTAGTAGATAGAAAGACAATCTTTTGAGCAAGGAATTAGCCTCAGTCATCCGATGACTCGGGGTCATCGGATGACTGAGGCTAATTCCTTGCTCAAAAGTCAGGTTTCAAATGTTCTAAAACTATAACTGTTTTTTACAAAAGTCAGGTTTCAAGAACATACTTTCTCTACAAATATCGCCGGAAAATATCACCTGGCAAATAGCATCTTCATTTTTCCAAAACCGGCAACAGCACTCCTGAAGCGTTGGTATTGTTGTGCCATACCTTAACTTCCACCGGAATAAAGTCGGCATCCGTGGCTTCGTAGATGTTTACGAATTGCTGCGGATTGCGGTCGGCCAGCGGAAACCAGCTGCTCTGCACCTGTACCATCATTTTGTGGCCGGGCAGAAAGGTATGTGCCACGTCGGGCAACTCAAATTTGACCCGGTAAATTTCCCCTCGTTTGAAGCCCTCCGGTTTTTCAAAACTATTGCGGTAACGGCCCCTGAAAATTTCACCCCGTACCAGCATCTGGTAGCCGCCGAGCGGCACGCCGTTTTCCCGGCCGTTCAGGGTATCGGGGAATACGTCGATCAGTTTAACCACAAAGTCGGCATCCAGCAACCGGTTCGGCCCGGCAGCGCCCCGGTCGTCGAGGCTGATCCATAAATCCGCGATAACCGGGCCGGTTACCGTCAGCGGCGCGGCCAAAACCGTTGTTTCGTACACCAGCACATCGGGCCGGCGGGCGGCAAAACGTTGGTCATCGGTCATGTATTCTTTGGTACGGCCCAGGTGTACGTCTTCGGTGTAGGGCACCGGCTTGGCCGGGTTGCTGAAATACACATCGGCATTTTCATTAGAGAAACCAGGTGTGGGCCCCGATTTTCCGGCTTGTGCGCCGGCGGGCGCTGCGCTTAATTTCCCACCGACCTGAAAAAGAAATTGTTGCGGCTTGGCCTGTTTCGGTGGCCAGGTATCGTAGGTGGTCCAGCGGTTGCTGCCCGTTTCAAAAATATACGCGTCCGGAAGGTCCATCGTTGCGGCATTTTTGAGGTGGAAGTCGAAAAAGCGGGCTTCTATTTCATTTTGGAAAAAAGCGCTGGTTGGTTCGTTAAAAACGACATTGCCGAGCCGGTCGCCCACATCGCGCGCCCAGCCGCCGTGCCGCCAGGGGCCCATAACCAGGCGGTTGTGGGTATTCGGCGGATTTTGTTTTTCGATGGCCTTATACACGCTCCAGGCGCCAAAACAATCTTCGGCGTCGAACAGCCCACCGACGGTGAGTACCGCCGGGCGAATGTTTTTCAGGTGCGGGCGCGGGTTGCGCGCCTGCCACCAGGCATCCATATCAGGATGCTGCATCAGATCGTTCCAGAACGGAATAGCGCTGTGCAGGTATTTTTTATTGTAGTTGGGCAGGGCGCCGGCATTCAGGTGAAATGAATAACTGTCCGGTGTTTTCCAATCTGAAAAACCGGGGGCGCCCTCCGTGGTTGGCTGTGGGCGCGGCTTGCCAAAACCGGAATAAAAAGAAAAAGCGTCCATCAGCATAAAAGCGCCGTTGTGGTGAAAATCGTCGCCGATAAACCAGTCCGTCACCGGCGCCTGCGGGGACACTGCCGCGATGGCCGGGTGGCCTGCCAGGGTAGCCATCGTGGCATAAAAGCCCGGATACGAAATGCCGTACACGCCAATCCGGCCATTATTGCCGGCTACGTTTTTTTGCAGCCACTCCGCCGTATCGTAAGTATCAGTGGCTTCGTCCGTGTCTTTCGCCGATTTTTTATTGGGCATAAAAGGCCGTATATCCTCAAAATTTCCCTCGCTCAGGTACCGGCCGCGCACATCCTGAAAGACAAAAATATACCCCGACCGGGCCAGTGTCATGTTTTGAAAACGGGTTTTGAATGTTCCTGTTCCATACGGCGAACAAGAGTACGGTGTGCGGCACAGTAGCATGGGGTAAGTCCGGGAACGGTCTTTCGGCGTATAAATCGCAGTAAAGAGCCGCGCACCGTCGCGCATCGGGATCATGACTTCTCTTTTGGTAAAGTTGTCGCGGATAAATGCGGAGTCGCGTGCGTCGTCTTGTGCAGACAGGTAAAAATGCACCACGAGCAAGAAGAAGACAGGCAGGATTCTTTTCATTTGTGTCAATATTTAAGTACCGGGCAGCGCGGCATAAGTGCGCTATACCGAATAAATTAAAACGCCAATATAGTATGGTCGGCTTCAGAATTTGTCCCCTCGACAGCCTTTTCTGTTATTTCATCGATAAATAAAGGCAACACTGCAACCACCTCCGCTCCGAAAGTGTCTGTAGGGTCACAACTATTGAAATTAATCTAAGCTATGAAAACGAAACTTCTTTTAACGATTGCCTTTGTATTAGGGCTTTCTTACCACCATTGGGCGCAGCAGGCGTCTATTGCAACTAACCAGGATCCCAAATACCCTTATGTGGAAGTAATCGTTACCCAGGAAAAGGTTTGGCTGATGCCCGACGAACAACCGGTTACCAATGTTCCCGTGCAAGTAACGGATGCTTCCGGCGAAGTGGTGTTGCAGAAAGTTTTCTGCTCCGAAACCAAAGAATGGTCGCTCGACGTGTCGGCTCTCCCTTCGGGTAAATATAAAATTCTGATCGGGGCTACACAAACCGAGTATTTGGAAAAACAGGGAAAGCGCAGGGTTTTGTGATTCAATATTTCTTTTTAAACCACAAAGTTCACATAGTACACATTAGCCTTATCTTCTAATGTGTACTATGTGAACTTTGTGGTTTAATAACGAATATGGTTCAAACCAAACTCAAACCGCACCCAAACTATTGTTTTGCAACATTTACTATAATCCGCGCAGGCCGGTTAGCAATATCCCAGGCGGTATAGAAGGCTAATTTGGCGCGTTTAGCGGCTGCGGCAGCATCAATTTTGTCGGGCGTATCCGTCGGCTTATGGTAATCGGCGTGCGTGCCGTTGAAATAGAAGATAGCCGGGATACCACGTTCCGCAAAATTGTAGTGGTCGCTGCGCTCGTAATAGCGATTGGGGTCGTTTTTGGCGTTGTACTTATAGTCCAGTTCCAATTTCGTGTGCTCGTAGTTGGCGTATTCGTTGATCTCATGCAATTCGGTGCTCAGGCGGTCGGAACCGATGACATACACGTAATCCGGGTTGCCGGCGTGGCGATCATCTACGCGGCCGATCATGTCGATATTAATATCCACAACGGTTGATGCTAATGGAAAAACAGGGAAATCGACATAAAATTTAGAGCCAAGCAGGCCCTTTTCCTCGCCGCTGACGAGCATACAAACCACACTACGTTTGGGGCCGACGCCGTTTTTCTTTGCTTCGGCAAAAGCCCGCGCGATTTCGATTACCCCTGCAGTACCGGAAGCATTATCGTCGGCGCCATAGTAAATGACATCATCGGCATGGCCGAGGTGGTCATAGTGGGCGGTAATAAAAACGTATTCTTTTTTCAATTTCTCGTCCGTTCCTTCGATAAATCCGATCACATTGGAGCCTTTCAGGAACTTAACGTCCTTATCGAGACGAATTTCAATCTCCGATTTGACTTTCACCGGTTTGAAGCTTTCCCGGTTGCGCAAGTCGGCAAATTCCGATTCCGCTTTTCCGGCTTTTTTACCCAAAATAGCGCTCGCTACTTTTGGAGAAATAAAAGCATTGTTGATCATCTCCTTTTCGGCCTTGTCACTCCCGGCCGATTGTGGTTTCCAGCCCCAGGTCGACAGTTTCCGGCGATTTGACTTGAGATTTTCTTCAAAATTGGCATCGACAATAAAGGCCATGACCGCTCCTTTTTGTTTGGCGACCTGAACTTTCCGGCGCCAATCCAGCGACCAGTTGGAACGAAACTCGTTGCCGGTGATCAGCGATTTACCCGCGGTGTCCAGGGGTTCGCCGTCGTAAAAAAGCACGGCTTTTCCTTTTACGTCTGCCTTTCCATAATCGTTGTACTTGGGATCGTCGATCCCGTAGCCCACAAAAACCACTTCTTTAAACCGGAGCAGCGGCTGGTCGGGGTTTTCAGAAGGGAAAACATAAAAATCAGTGCGGTTTTTGAAATCCTGGCCGCCTACTTTCAGGCCGATATCGGTCCAGGATTCATTTTGCAACTGCACGATTTGCATATAGGAGCGACGATCGCCCACCCGGGGCAAATCCAGCGCTTCAAATTGCTGGGCGATAAAATCGGCAGCCAGCCGCTGGCCTTCTTCGCCGGTTTCCCGCCCCGACATCGTTTTGGAAGCCAGGGTATCAATAAGAAATTTCAGGTCGCTCGCCGTGATCGTTTCACCAAAAGGTTTGGCATCGGGCAATTTGTACTCCCGTTTTGGCGGCTTATAGGCGGCAGTATCTCCGGGAGGAGCCGGTTGTGCAATAAGATAGAATGCTGGTAGCAACAAGAAGAACAAAAAACGATATTTCATATCAAGCAGTAGTGTTTTGTGTGATTGGGAAAGGGTTACTGGTTGGAGGGTTTCTGGTTAGAGGGTTCGGTTTAAACGCAGGCGATTTTTTGCACCCGCCGTTCGTGGCGGCCGCCTTCAAAGGCAGTACTCAGAAAAATACGCACCATGGCTTGTGCCAAAATTTCGGGAACGAACCGGGCCGGCAGGGCGATAACATTGGCATTGTTGTGGAGCCGGGCCAGCTGGGCGATTTCTTCCGTCCAACACACCGCGCAGCGGATGCCCTGGTGTTTGTTGGCCGTAATGGCTACGCCGTTTCCACTGCCGCAGATCACAACGCCCTGGTCGGCCTGGCCGGACTCCACGGCCTCGGCCACAGCATGGGCGAAATCGGGGTAATCCACCGAATCCATGGAATGGGCGCCGAAGTCCAGCACCATGTGCCCCTGCCGTTGCAGCATAGCCACTAAACCGTCTTTATAGGGGAAACCTGCGTGATCGCAGCCGATAGCAATTTTCATATCCTGAAGTGTTAAGAACGAAACGGCCGCAAAGATATGGCTTTAGCATAAAGCCGTCTTTGTTCATTTTTTGCGTTTCGCCGAATAAAGTGTTTGAAGGAGTAAACGTACTTTTGGGCCCGGTTGTTTATATATTTAAACCATACCTGTTTCTTGCAATTTTTATCTTTTCAAATCTTCATCGCCGGCTTCATGCGAAAATTTGTTTTTTTCTGCATTCTCCTGATCACTGCTTTCACCTCTGTTTTTTCACAAAATACCGGCAATACGTGGCGCGATAAGTTGGCGCCGGAAATCCGGGTTGCCTTCGATCGCGGCGAAACCTCGGATCTGTTTGTGGTTTTCCGCGAAAAAGCCGACGTCAGTGGCGCCTGGTACTTGCACGGCAAGTCTGCCAAAGCCCGGTTTGTGTACAACCGGCTGCTCGAAACCGCCTCGCGTACCCAGGCGAACGCCATTCGCCTGCTGCGCGACCGTCAGGCTTCGGTCAACAGTTTTTTCCTGGTAAATGCCATTGCCGTCGGAGACGCCGGCCCGGACCTCGTGCGCGCGCTCGCCGAATTGCCCGAAGTGTCCATATTGGCGCCCGACCCGGAAGTGAACCTGGATATGCCCCGGCCCGCTCCTTTGACGCCTGCCGACCGTGGCGCCATCGAATGGGGCATCGACAAGATAAACGCGCCGGCCGTATGGGCCCTGGGTTATACCGGCCAGGGGATCACCGTGGGCGGCGCCGATACCGGCTACGAATGGGAACATCCCGCTATTAAACCCCATTATCGCGGCTGGCAGGAACAAACAGGCGTGGCCAACCACAACTACAACTGGCACGATGCCATACACGAAATCAGTCCGCTCAGCGGCGATAGCATCCCCGACCCGGCCAACAACCCCTGCGGGGTAAACGCCTTGGAACCCTGCGACGACCACAACCACGGCACCCATACCATGGGTACGATGACCGGCGACGACGGACAAGGCAACCAGATTGGTGTGGCGCCCGGCGCCAAATGGATCGGCTGCCGCAATATGGAACGCGGCAACGGCAAAAGCTCCGGCTATATCGAATGTTTTCAATGGTTTTTGGCCCCGACCGATCTCGACGGCAAAAATCCCGATGCCGATAAAGCCCCGCACGTGATCAATAACTCCTGGTATTGCTCTTACGAGGAAGGTTGTACCGATCTGGCCGTCATGGAACTGATGCGGATAGCCGTGTCTAACTTGAAAGCGTCCGGAGTGGTCGTGGTGGTGAGCGCCGGCAATTCCGGCAGCCAGGGTTGTGGCAGCGTGAGCGGTCCGCCGGCCTTTTTCGAGGAGAGTTTTAGTGTCGGCGCCACAGAAAGCAACGATACCATTACCGGCTTCAGCAGTCTTGGCCCGTCGATCATCGACGGTAGTTTTCGCACCAAACCGAACGTAGTGGCGCCGGGCGCCGCGGTGCGCTCCTGCGTGCGCAACGGCAATTATGCCCATTTTTGGGGCACCAGCATGGCCGGCCCGCATGTAGCAGGATTAGTCGCCCTGGTGCTTTCAGCACGCCCGGATTTAGCCGGCGAGGTAGATATTATAGAAAACATCATCGAACAAACCGCCATAGCCAAATTTGATACGATGAACTGCTCCGACAACGGCGGGCAAAACTACCCGAACAATACTTACGGGTACGGCCGGGTAAATGCCCTGGCCGCGGTGCAAAAAGCACTGGACTTTAACGCCGTTTCCACCGGTGAGCCCGCTATGCCCGGCGTAAACGTTTACCCGAATCCGGTATCCGACGAGGCGATTTTTGAATTACAACATGTTTCCGGAAAAACGACGCTCGACATTTTCAGCGTCGATGGTAAACGGGTGTTCTCTAAATCCTGGACGGCTACAAGCCGGGAACTCGTGCAGGTTTCCCTGAAAAATCAGCCGGAAGGCGTGTATTTCTGGAAATTGACGAGTGGCAATATGGTACGTGCCGACAAGCTCATTAAACAATAAGGGAAATTGCTCCATGCACAAAATTGACATGCACACCCATATCCTGCCCGAACGGCTGCCCGATTTTGCGGACAAGTTCGGGTACGGAGATTTTATCCACCTCGATCATCACCGGACCGGTTTTGCCCGGATGATGAAGGGGCAGACCTTTTTTCGGGAAATCGCCAGCAATTGTTGGGACCCGCAGGTGCGCATCGGCGAATACCTGCACTACCGCACTCCGGTGCAGGTAGTGTGTACCATCCCGGTCATGTTTTCTTATTGGGCCAAACCGGCGGACTGCCTCGATCTGTCGCGGTTTCTGAACGATCACCTGGCCGGTATTGTAGAAGATTTTCCGGAGCACTATATCGCGCTGGGTACCATTCCCATGCAGGATACCGATTTGGCCATCGAAGAATTGAACAGGCTGCACGAACTCGGCTTTCCCGGTATTCAGATCGGGTCGAACGTCAACCAGTTAAACCTGAATGAGCCGCAGTTTTTCCCCATTTTCGAAGCTTGTCAGACGTTGAATATGGCCGTTTTTGTGCATCCGTGGGAGATGATGGGTCAGGAGAAAATGCCTAAATACTGGCTCCCCTGGCTGGTAGGTATGCCGGCTGAAACCAGTCGTTCCATTTGTTCGTTGCTGTTCGGCGGCGTAATGGAACGGCTGCCCAAGTTGCGTTTTTGTTTTGCCCACGCCGGCGGTTCGTTTCTCACTACCATCGGGCGCGTTCAGCACGGGTTCGATTGCCGGCCCGACCTGGTAGCCGTGGACAACAAGATGCCGCCCCGCCATTATCTCGGTAAATTTTGGGTGGACTCCGCCACGCACGATCCGCAATTGTTGCGGTATATTCTCGATGTGGCCGGCGAGGACAAAGTTTGCCTCGGCACGGATTATCCGTTCCCCCTGGGCGATCTGGAAATCGGGAAATTTATCGAAGAAATGAAATTGCCCGAGCCTACGCTGGAGAAGATATTTTATAAAAATACGTTGGATTGGTTGTACGGATAACCCGGATAAGATTCCGGGATTAGCGTTTCGTCAAACAGTGTTTTAATGTTGATTTACCATTTATGCGCAAATATTTTACGCCCTTTTTACTGCTGCTCTTCTCTTGCGCTGCCAATACGCAAAGTGCACAAAAATCGATCATTGGTTACTACCCGGGCTGGCGCTGGTACGATCGCGATAAACTGGTACAACCTGCGACGATCGATTACAGCAAATATAATGTCCTGATTTACGCCTTTCTAAACCTGGAAGCCGATGGCTCCATTCGATTGACCGACCCCTGGGCTGATAAAAACCTGCTGCTCGGGCCGATTAACCGCAAATTGGCGCCCGCGTCGTATGATACCGATTGGGACCTCGGCAATCCCGCCTGGCACAAACCAGGCAAACGTTTCAGCGATTATGCACACCAGAATAAAGTCCGTTTCCTGGTTTCCATCGGCGGCTGGGCACATTCCGTACATTTTTCCGCGGTGGCGGCTGATCCGGCCAAACGCGCGCGATTAGCGGCAGACTGCCGGCGGATTGTGCAACTGTACAACCTGGACGGGATCGATATCGACTGGGAATATCCCGGCTATCCGGAACGTGTTGGAGGTCCGGACGACAAACAAAATCTGACCCTGCTGCTCAGCCAGATACGCAACGCATTAGACGAACAGGAGCGCCAAATCGGCCGTGAACTGATGCTTACCGCGGCCTTCGGGGCATCGCCCAAACGAATGGAAAGCATAGACTGGCCTCAGGTAAAACGCCTGCTGGATGGGGTCAACCTAATGGCTTATGCTTTTTACGGCCACTGGGACCCCGTCTCCAACCACAACGCACCCTTGTTCCCCACGCTCAATGCCACGCAGGCAGGCAACAGTTGCAGCGAGGCCGTGCAAAATTTGCTGGATTACGGCGTGCCGGCAGCCAAAATCAACCTCGGCCTGGCCTTTTACGGCCGCACACAAATGACCGCCGGCCCCGCGGGTTTGCACGTGCGCAGTTTAAGTACCCCCGATACTACCACCTTTTCCGGTACCGCTGCCACGCCGCAGTATTATGATATTGCGTCAAAAGTAAACATGGGACTGTACGATTATCACTGGGACGACGTTGCCCAAGCGCCCTACCTCACCGGAAAAAATGGCAAACCATCCTTTGTTTCTTTCGACGACGAAAAGTCTATTGCCTTAAAAGCGCAGTTTATCAAAAGCCGGAACCTGCACGGCGCTGTTATCTGGGATATCACCGCAGATTATGTGGAAACGACGCCCGGCTCCGGCAAAATTAGTGGCGCCCCCTTAGCCACCGCCGTGAAACGTGTTTTCAGTGGATCGTACCCGGCCATTCCGGCAGTGTTGGCCACCGCCACCGTTTGCGTTTTTCCCAACCCGACCTCCAACGGCTTCCTTCAAATTTTTACCAACGCCGCCGAACGCGCTCGTACCGACCTGACCGTTTTCAACACCAATGGAGAAAAAATTCACGCTGCTACGTATTCCGAAGCCACCCACCGCCTGGATATGCGCGCCCTGCCGGCCGGGCCATATATGGTACAGGTACGGAGAGGGAGCGACAAACCGGTGCTGGTGCGAGTGATGAAAAAGTAAAGGCAGAGGAAAGATATTTACAAATAATGTTTGTGATTTCAGCCTGGATGCGCTTATCTTTGCCGCCGCAAAAAATGGCGCGATAGCTCAGCTGGTTAGAGCGTCCCGATACAGATCGGGAAGGCCGGGCGTTCAAGCCGACTTTTTTTGTTGTATTTTTGGCGCGATAGCTCAGCTGGTTAGAGCGTATGATTCATAATCATAAGGTCGGGAGTTCAAGTCTCCCTCGCGCTACATTAAACGCCGTGGACACAATCCCCGGCGTTTTTTTATGCCTTGACAGCTGGTTAGCGCGTCCCGATCACTATCGGGAAGGTCGGGAGTTCAAGATTTCCCCCTATTTTGCCTCCCGAAATTCAACAATCATGTCCTCCTTCCCTGCCACCCTCCACAACCGAACCACGAAAGAACAAACACCGGTGACCGTGTACCCCGAACCCGGCGTATTGCGGATTGCCAGTGAAATACGCAGCCTGCGCTGGCTGCCCGGCGACATCGCCTCTGCCCGGCGGCTTCCCGACGGTTCGGTCATTTTACAAAACGTCGCCCTTTTCCTGGAAGTAACCGATCCCGACTTTGCGGAAGCCCTGGAGCAAAGTTTTGGCAATAAACGGCTGTTTCGCCACTCGTTTTTCGACCGGATCGGTGTGGCCGGCTGCTTGCTGGCGTTTTTTCTGTTTTTTGTGCCGCTGATTGCCGTTTATATCTGGGTGGTACCCTATACCGCCGATAAAGCGGCCAAAAATATTTCACCCGAAACGGAGCAGCAGATTGGCGAAACCTGGTTTAAGAGTCTGACGGCAACCTACACCATCGATACCGCCAAAACCCGGCTGGCACAGCAATTTTACGATTCGCTCGGTTTTGGCGGCGACTATAAAATGACGATTACCGTCGTTCGGGAGCCTGTGGTAAATGCTTTCGCCGTGCCGGGCGGCCACATTGTGGTGTTCGACAGCATCATCGGGCTGATGGACGCACCCGAACAATTAGCCGGCCTCCTGGCCCACGAAGCCAGCCATATTCAACTCAAACACTCCATCCGGGCCATCTACCGGGAATTAGCCAATAACCTTTTTTTCAGTCTTTTATTCGGGGGGCAGGGCGATCTTTCCGCTATCGTGGCACAACATGGAAGCCAGTTGGCCGGTTTGTCCTATTCCCGAAATCTGGAACTGGAGGCCGACGAAAACGGACTGAAACTGTTGCAAAAAAGCG
>CAUJEY010000317.1 GCA_963169325.1 Bacteroidota bacterium | reverse complement strand
TGCGGGCTTCACGTCGCGCAAGATTTTTATTTTTTCTGCTGAAATCTGGACCGGTTCCCGGCTAAAGGCGTTGCGCACAAAGGTTAATATGGCCGCCAGGTCGGCGTCGGAGCAGGCCGGATTAGCGGCAAGTCCGGGCATGGGCGCATTGAAATCATAACGCCGGCCTTTTACCGTTACCGGCCCGTGCAAGCCATGCAGGGCAATTCGTATCAGTTTCTCCGGATTCCCATGTACGTATTCCGAGCCGTCGAGCGGCGGGGCTAAATTTGGCGTTCCCTGGCCGGTTGGGCCGTGGCAGCTGCCGCAGTAAGTCTGATATAACGGCAGGCCGGCGGTCAGTTTGTCTTTGTAGGGAGGCTGCTCCAGAGTCCAGTCTGCCGGACGGTTTTCAAGCCGGGCAGCAGCGGTATTTTGCAGCGCCATTTTTAAAAAAAGAAGCGTATCAGGTTGTGTTTTTTGTTTTAAAAAGGCCAAAAACGCCTGCTCCTGTTCGCTCAGGCCACTGACGATAGCCTCTTGAAAAAACGTATCCTGCGCATAACGCAGCGCCAAACGGCTCAAAAGATCATAGACCGGCCAGGGGGTAAACTTTCCAGAAGGACCGGCGTACAGGCATAAGGACAGGTCGGTAGTGGAGTCGTGGCGGGCGTACAATTTTTCAAGGACAGCAGTAGGTATCTGCTGACGATCGCCCAGTAAATGCAAAGCCGTCATGGTTACCCAAGGGTGTTTTGCCGAAGCGGCCACCTCATTTAATAAGGCGGGATCGAGCGACCCGAGTCCTTCCATGGTCCACAGCGCCTGTATTTGCCGGTGTGTTTGGCTCGCGTCCAAGGCTATTTGCCGGAGCAACGGTATGGCTGAGGTATCGCCGCGTTCGATCAGCAATTGCCGCGCTTTGTCGCGCACCCAGGCATTCGGGTGGCCCAGGGCTCGTACCAGTCCGGGAGTGCCTGCCGTGTCTAAACGAGGCGTCGCCGACAGGGGCGCTTCGGCATGTACCACCCGAAGAATACGCCCCCGGCCGGAAATGGTATCCAAATACTGCCCGAGGATTTGTTCGCGCAGGTAAGCGGTCATATAGGTTTTATGCTGAATGATACCCCGGTGCATATCCGTTATGTACAGGCAACCGTCGGGGCCTTCGTTCAGGTTGACGGGCCGGAAACCGGGATCGGTGGCAGCCAGGAACTCCCGACCGGAATAAGCCTGCCGGGCTTGCAATCGGAACGGCGCTGCCGGGTCGAACACGTTTCGTTTGACTACATTAGCCTCGGGCGCACATACGAAGGCATTGCCCGCAAAGTCGGCCGGGAACTGCCCGCCGCGGTAAATCAGCGGGCCGCAGGCCGAAGTCACGTTGCGCAGGCGGCCGGTGGAGTCGAGCACGCCGGTTTCGTAGCCTCGGTTTACGGCGGTCGGCGTCAGGGGATACACGCGCTGGTCGGTGCAGATTTGCAGGTTAAAACCCGCAGAAGGATCAAAAAACCGGTTGCGCAGCAGGGCATTCGGCAGCACATAGTCGCCCTGCAACTGGTTGGAGTTGTCGTTATAAAACAGGCGCCCGAAGTGATCTTGAGTAATGCCCCATTGCCCGCGAAAATGGGTTTTTTCGCGGAGCCAGCGGCCGTTTTTGCGGCGGTAGCGCCGGTCGCATTTCGCGCTGTAAATCCAGTTGTCCATGGCCGGGAGCAGGCCGTTGGGTTGGTGTTCCACGTTGCCGCCTGTGGCGTAGGCCGAATCCACCAGGGTGCGGGCGCCGGGCCGGTTGTTTTCAATTTCAACAAACCACAGGTTGGGCGGCTCAGCGTAGAGCAGGCCGCCGTACACCAGTGCCAGGGCACGCGGCAGCACGAGACTGTCGAGAAAGGTACTCCTGCTATCCATAAAACCGTCGCCGTTGGTGTCTTCCAATATGCTGATACGCCCGGAGGGTTGGTTTTCACCGCTGTTGTCGAGGTCGGTCATGTAGCCGCGCATTTCGGCTACCCAAATGCGGCCCTGTGTGTCAAAGGAAATGGCCACCGGGGCGTCGAGCAGCGGTTCGGTAGCAACGGGTTCGAGGCGGAAGTTGTCTGGCAGGATGTAGGCGCCGGAGCGGAAAAGCGTATCGCCGGCGGGACCGCATGAAAGAAAAAAAACGGTGCAGGATAGTAAAAAAACGCATTTACGCCTCCCCTTCCTTCGGTAACTTATCCAAAACGGCATACAGTTCGGTTATTGAAATCTCCAGGTTCACCGATTCCAGTTTCAGCGTTGCGTGATGTAAACTTTTTCGATTGGATGTACGTCGATCATAAATGCAAATTTCGGGTAAAATCCGGGAATTTCAAATCTCCAAATCAACCTCACTCCGCCTCCCCTTCCTCCACAAAATACATATCAATCTCCCCCTTGTGTTTGGCCGCTACTTTTCCCCGGTAAGTACAGGTAAAGATATCGCTGACCAACTGGTAGGTAGCCCCGGAAATATTGACCTTGCCCGGTTTGCTGTTTTCTTCCATACGCGCGGCGGTATTGACGGTGTCGCCCCAGATGTCATAAGCGAATTTCCGGACGCCCACCACACCGGCAATAACCGGCCCGGTGTGAATGCCGATACGCAGTTCAAAGAAGGGAAGCCCCTGTTGTTCGTGTTCCGCGCGGATACGCCCGGCGAGGCGCGCCATCTCAAGCGCGACGCGCACCACAGCCTCAGGCCGGCCCTTTTCAGGATCGGGGAGGCCACCCGCCGCGATGTAGGCATCGCCCACGGTTTTGATTTTTTCGACGCCGTATTCCTGCATCAGACCATCGAACTGGCTAAAATACAAATCGATCAGTTTTACCAGCGTGGCAGGTTGGGTGTTTTCGGCCATCTGGGTAAAATTGCGGAAATCGCAGAATAAAATGGTCGCTTGTTCGTAGAACTTGGCCGATGCATGCCCTTTCTCTTTTAGTTCTTCTGCAATTTCAGCGGGCAAAATATTGAGCAGGAGTTCGTCGGTTTTTTTCTTTTCGCCGGCCAGTTCCCGGGTACGCTCCTGTACCATCAGCTCCAGGTTGTTATACAACATGGCATTATCGATAGAAATAGCGGCCTGGGAGGCCAGCATGGTAGCCAGGTTCAGGCGACTTCTCGTGAAAGCATTGGCCGCCAGGTTGTTTTCAAAATAGACGATAGCGCTGATTTTGCCCTGGTTAATAACCGGGATACACAACAGCGAACGCACGCCCTGCCGTGCCAGATAAGCATCCGAACTGAAGGGATTGGATTGTTGGGCGTCGTCGATCAGCACGCTCTCGCCCGAACGCCAAACATAGTACACCACGGCAACGGACAGTTCGTCCGAATCGGTTAAAGACTCGGATTGCATGACCCGGGGTGCGGTGGTTCCAAGGGTATGTTCTGCTTCGATCAGCAGATTATTTTCCCGGTTCAGGATCAGCATGCCGCGTTGTGCGCCTACGTTTTCCATGAGGATGGTCAGCAGCCGGCTTAGCAGGTTGCCGAGTACGATTTCGCCCGAAATGGCCTGCGAGGCGCGCAGCACCGCTTCGAGGTCGATCACGTCGGTTGCTTTGTGGTCAGTGACCGGCAAAGCGGCGGCGAAGTACCGGTGGTATTCCTTCAGCAGCAGGTTCGCTTTTGCCGTAGCGCCCCAGGCTAAGTATGCCTCCACGGCAGCCTTTAGTTGTGCGGCAGCTTCACCCGGCCGGTTTTTGCGCTCCAGGTAGCGTCCCCGCAACTCATGACAGATGGCCTGCAGATGCAGGCTGTGGGTCTCCCGGGCGGCATGCAGGGCTTGTTCAAAACATTCGGCCGCCTTCGGGCGATCGATGGCGGCCATCCAGGCGGCATGCGCCAGATGGTAACGCGCGCGGAAATTAACGGGACAACCGTTCATCCATTTGCGGAGTTTGGCCAGGGCGTTCCACACCCGGAACCGGGCGGCAGTTTTTTCCCAAACAGAAAGATCAGGATAGCGGCTCGCATCGAGCAGGACGTTATAAAAATAGTGTTCGATTTGCGCCATGGTGGTGGGGGCGGCTTCGTCGACCAAACCGGCTTTTTCCCGGTAATGCTGGGCCTTGTCCAGATCGCCCATCATCCAGTGCAACATTTGGCTATAAACATAGTGCCAGGCCAGAGCCATCAGCAGGCGGTTTTCGCGCAGGGAATGAACGTAGGTTTCTTCCTCCAGGTTGGTGTCGCGGTCGCGGTAATGATCGTGATAAACGCCGGTGAGGCCGCTGCCGTACCGGCGCAGGGCCATCAGCAGGTTTTGAGAATAATATTCGCTGACCCGGTCGGTGAAATTAGAGTATTCGATGATGTCGGCGTACACTTTTGGCAATGGGAGCCCCAGAAACATTTCCTTCGATGCAATGGTCATGAGCGAGTAAGAGGCGAATACATTGCTGCCTGAATTGACCAGCATTTTAAAGGCTTCGCGCAACACGGGCAGCGATTCCGGTATCGGTTCGTACCAGTGCTGGGTGGAAAATGCTTTGAGGAACAATACTTTGCCCCGTATGATGGGGTTGTCGTACCGGGCGGCCAATTGCAGCGATAATTCGGCGAATTTTCGGCACTGTTCCACATTGCCCAGGGCAGCGCCTTCGATAAAACCGAAGAGCCCATACCCGAACGCCGACTCCGGCGCATTGCCGTAGCGGACCGAGAGTTGCACCATCCGGATGACCAGTAAGAGCATGGCTTTATTGTCATGGACATATGCCGTTGCGGCGATGGTCATCAGGGTTTGAATAGCGTGCGCTTTGGTCCGGTTTGTGATTTTTGGCGCATCAATGAGCGCAGAAACGTCCTTTCCGGCTAAGAGCAATTTGGCCGAAATGAGTCTTGGCAGTACCTGCAACATACTGGGTTCGGCGATATAGTGTACTCCGTAACGTTTCAGCACCGCGGCGCCCAGTTCGAGTACTTCGCGGTTTCGGCCCTGCTGGGCGTATTGTTGCAACTGGATTTCATACACCCGGGCCTGGTCGTCGGGATCGGCAGCGTTTTGCAGAATATACTGGTAGAGTTTTTCCGCTGCATCGTAATTGCCGCAGATATACTCGCATTCCGCTAATTGGAGGTATGCCGAAAAGGTGTCGTTATACTGCTCTTTCCAGGCGTCGGACGGGAATAACTGAACGGCTGTTTGGAACAAACTGCGCGCCACAGGATAAGCAACGGATTCTTTTGCCTTGGCGGCGGCCCGCAGGTTGAGCGAGCACACGATGCGACGGTCGGCTTCGCTGGAAATGAGCGGTAATGCCTGGTTAAAGTGGTTGGTGAGATCGAATAATCGTTCTTCCAAGTGGTTTTCCGCAAGATTCTTCCAAAGCGTTTGGGCAATGTGCCAATGGGTTTTCAACCGTTCCTGCTCGTCCATCAGGTTGTAAGCTGCCTGCTGGACGCGGTCGTGTGAAAAACGGTACCGCACATTTTCCACACCGTCCGGCTGATCCAGCGTTTCGGCCGTTTTATAAGATTCGCTGAGCGGCAGAATAAAACGCGTAGACAAAGGTTCCCAAAGTTGCCGGGCGACCTCATGCGGCGCATGCCCGGCCACTTCGTGCAGGGTGATGAGGTCGAATTCGTTGCCGAGGCAGGCGGCAATTTTCAGCAGTTGCTGGGCTGCCGGGGTAATCCGCTCCATTTTATGCGTCAGCAGTTCTACCACATTATCCGTAATGGCCAACTGTTGTATTTTCCCCAGGTCCCATTGCCAGGCACGCCTGTTGCGGTCGAGCCAAAGTAGTTTTTCATCTACCAGTTGGTGGAGGAAAACTTTGATGAAAAAAGGATTTGATCCGGTTTTTTTGTCGAGCAGATCGGTCAGGCCTGTAGTCGCCGCAGGATCGGCCTTAAGCGCATCGGCCACAAATTGGTTGGCACTTTCGAGCGGCAGGGGGCGCAATTTGAGTTGACGCAGATCGACGCCCGACTCCTGCATTTCTTTGATGACCATCGACAAGGGATGGCCGGCATTCACTTCATTATTCCGAAAGGCGCCGATGATATAAATGTACTGGTTGTTTTCGGCTTGGGCTAACCGCTGGAGCAACTGAATGGTGGAGAGGTCGGCCCATTGCAAGTCGTCGATAAAAATGGTGAGCGGATGCTGCCGGGTGGCAAAAGGCAGGATGAATTGGGTCAGAAATTCGCGAAAGCGGTTTTGCGCTTCGGCGGCCGGCAGCTCCGGCACGGGTGGCTGGCGGCCGATCAACAGTTCCAGTTCCGGAATGACTTCGATGATGAGCTGCCCGTAGCCTTCCAGGTTTTGCAGCAGGATTTGCCGGACGACGGCGATATTTTGCTCCGGCTCGGACAGGATTTGGCGGACGAGTTGGCGAAGCGCCTGTAGCAGGGCACTATAAGGGATGTTTTTTTTCAGTTGGTCAAATTTCCCGCTGATAAAATACCCCCGGCGCGCAGTGATGGGTTTGTGTACCTCCCGCACAAGCGCGGATTTTCCGATACCGGAATAGCCGCCCACGAGCAGCATGGCAAAATGTCCGGCACACACTTCTTCAAACGTTTGCAACAGCAACGCCACCTCCGTTTCCCGGCCGTATAGTTTTTGTGGAAAAGAAAGGTTTTCTGTCAGGTCGTGCCGCGCCAGGTCGAAATGCGGTATGGCGCCAGAGTTGGCCAGGTGGGTTTGGCAGGCCAACAGATCGGCCAGCAGCCCCATGGCGCTTTGGTACCGGTCTTCAGCGTTTTTATTGAGTAATTTCAACACAATCCGATCCAGCATTGGTGGTATCAGGTTGTTGAAAACAGAGGGCGGAGTGGGGGGGACAGCCATGTGGGCATGCACCAGTTCCACCACATCACTGGTATGAAAAACCGGTTTTCCGGTCAGCATTTCATAAAAAATAGCGCCTAATGAATACAAGTTCGAACGGGAGTCCACCTGCCGGTTCATCCGTCCGCTTTGTTCGGGCGCCATGTAGGCCAGGTGTGGGTCGGCGCGGTGCAGGCTGACAAAAGCGGGGGTTTCGTCGCTCAGCAGGGAGGCGGTGCCAATATCCAGCACTTTTACCCGGTAGTCGGACAAGTTGTAGAGTACATTATCCGGATGCAGCGTACTGGGGTTTATCCCCTTCTGATGCATCTGGCGGATAACTTCCGTAAATGCGATGGCCAGATTGAGGAACGTGGGCAAAACCAGGGGGAAACGGCCTGACAAAGCGCGCAGGGTGCCGCTTCCGAAATCGTCCATGACCAATACGGCCATACCGTCGACATCCAGAACATGTCTGGGGAAAGGGATGCCGTCCAGGTTATACTCCGTTACCAACCGGGCTTCCCGTTTCATTTTAGCCAACTCCAGGTGCAAATCACCTGCCGGACGTAATATTTTGAGCAACACGGTTATGTTCCGCGACTCATCCAAAGCCTTTGCCAAAAGTCGTTCTGTCGATCGGCTGAGTTCGGTCAGAATACGGAATCCTGGTATGTTCATTTCCACAAGCATCAGAATTGAATGCTGCTGGCGATCTTTTTCAAGGGCAGGAAATTTCGGATACCTTTTCCTTGCAAAGATTGCTCGGTCGCCTTCAAATTTTCGAGAAATTCACGATTGATTTTTTGTAATTCCGGGGTGGTAAATCCGTAGTCTATATTGTATAACAAACTCACGTTGGTGGGCATATAAAACATGCGCCATTCCATCCGGTGTTTGTAGGTATCAACAAATGTACGCAATTTTTTATGGTCGAATGCCGGAATGTTCCGCCTGGCGGGAGGCGGAATGCGCATACGCATGGGCATTTTATCCATATCCATCATGCCGAAGTCGTAATGATCGCCGGCGTGGCCGATCGTGAGATCCCAAATGATCATCGCCAACAGACGGTTGAGAATAGGTTCACCCTTGTGATGGTCGAATAGCTCGTCCTCGTAAGGGAAGTGAAAGAGCGGGTCTGTATTAAATCCGCTGAATTCGGGCAACTGAATATGTTTGTTGATAAACGGGGCGATATAGCCTGCCCAGGGTACCAGCTCTTTTTTGTCTTCCTCGGTCAGGTGTTCGAGCACATTATCCACAAATTTTTTGATGCAGTAGTAGTACTCCATCTGAAACCGGTAGTACATACTGTCCGATTCCGATACGGGCTCCATTTTAAAATGGAAGGGCGGATAGGCTTTGTCGCGACCCGGCACGCCGCGATGCGCATCATCGAATAAGGCGGCAATCTGGTCGGCGGTACCGGTTACGCCGGTGTACCAGTATTCCTGGTGATTTTTGATGGGCGAGCGGTGCGACGTTTGTACGCCGAGGTCCAGTTCCAGGGAGAATTGCAGGTGCGGGATGAGCAACTGGAACACAAGGTTTTTTTTCGGTAAAATAGTTTTGGTGATCGCATTCAGCGCATCCATCGGGAAATGGAGTGTGGAATGCATGGAAAAAACAATCCGGTAGGCGCAGCCCATCAGCGTGTAATATTTGGCCAGTTCCCAGGCGGCGCCATCCTCCGGAAAGGTCAACGTTTTGGTCGGTTCGGTTCCTTTTCCCGGTACGGATTCAACGTAAATGGCCAGGGGCCGGAAACGGTCTTGCAGAAGGGTGTCTTTTTCAAAAAGAGCAACCGTAACGGCCATATACATCCCGTCTTGCGCAGGAATATGCCGCATGAGGTATAAATCCGAAATGAAATACTCGCGGTCGGGGTGGAGCGTGTTTAAATCAAAGCCCGGCAGAAATTGTGCGATGTCGGCGCGGTCGGCCCTGTACAGGAATTTGGAATAAGAGCGTACGCAAAGCCAGTCGGCAAACGTCTCATCGCTCACCGGCGCCAGTCCCGGATTTCGCCAAGCGTACCAAAGCGCTACGGGCGAGTAAAAAAACAACTGGCGCAGGTAGCGCAAACCGATGTTCCGATTGAACTGGCGCAATTCGTCTTTCGGCAAATGCACCACCGCCGGCCAGAGATCCATGGCAGGGTTGGGTTGGGGCCAGGGGCCCATGCGGTCGTAGAGATAATCATTTGGGTTGGTCGTCATAATTTGTACAAATTTAGGTGGTTACTGGTTTGAGGGTTTGAGGGTTTGAAGGTTCCTGGTTTGAAGGTTCGAGGTTTGAGGGTTCCTGGTTTGAAGGTTTCTGGTTTGAAGGTTCGAGGTTTGAAGGTTCCTGGTTGGCCGAGGGTGTGGAACCAGTAACCTTCTAACCTTCAAACCAGCAACCCCATAACCTTCTAACCTTCTAACCTTCAAACCAGCAACCCCCTAACCTTCAAACCTCTTCTTCCGGCAACGTCAGCCAGAAATTATTCATGCCTTCGCCCTGTACGAGCACAACTTCCTGGGCATTCAACAACTCCAGCAGGGCCAGAAAGGTGACGACGGCATGTATACGGTTTTCGAGGGTCAGAAAAATATCTTCAAAAGGGGTTTGTACGCCGTGTTGTAATTTACTCTGCAAGAATTCCCGCTGCCCCTGTATGCTGTAATTAAAGTTGTACACCGTGTGTACCCGTTTGGTTTTTTTATCTTCTTCCAGACGGGCGAGCATACGCTCGAACACGCGCAGCAGTTTATACAGGGTGACGCTTTCCATTTCGGCATCGGCCAGGGCGTGCTCCGCAAGTTTACGCAGTTCGATGGAGGCATATCCCCGCGGGTTCATAAAAGCCCGCACTTCTTCCAGGCGACGCAAATCGTCCAGTACACTTTTATAACGTTTGTATTCGAGCAGGCGTTCTACCAGTTCCTGGCGTGGATCAATCTCGTTGCCCTCATCGTCCAGTTGCTTGCGCGGCAACAGCATCTTTGCTTTGATGCGCATGAGCGTGGCCGCCACTACGATAAATTCGGAAGCCAGGTCGATGTTCATGGACTCCATTTGGTGCATATAGGCCAGAAAATCGTCGGTAATGGTGGCGATCGGGATGTTGTTAATATCCAGCTCGTCCCGCTCGATAAAGAACAGCAGCAGGTCGAACGGCCCCTCGAAGGCCGGAAGTTTTATGGTAAAAGTGTCGGACATGAAAATAATGTGGTCAATGTGGTTAATGAGATCAATGTGGTCAATGAGATCAATGTGATCAATAGGGCAGTGGGTAATCAGATCGGTGTGGGTAATCAGATTAATACGAAGCGTAGGCGCTATGGGCGGGCAGGCAAAAGTATACAAAGTGGAGAGAAGCCAAAAACAATTTCAGCGACCTTGTTTTCTGTAATTTCGCCGCCTCACCAACGGCAAAACTCAAAACTCAAAACTCAAAACTCAAAACTTGAAATATGCCTGCACTTTATCTGATACCTGTGCCCATCGCCGAAAATGCGCTCCACACGCTTCCGCCTTATGTGCAGGACATTGCGCGGCGGCTCGACGTATTTATCGTAGAACGGGCTAAAACGGCGCGGCATTTTATCAAAAGCTTGGGGCCGGAAAAACCGATTCCCGAGATGATCTTTACCGAAATACCGGAGCATGCCCAATCCGGCGAAGCCGAAAAAACATTTCTGGACGCTATTGCGGCCGGGAAAGACGTCGGTTTGCTCTCTGAGGCAGGTTGCCCGGGCGTAGCCGATCCGGGCGCCGGCGTCGTGGCGCTGGCCCATCGCGCGGGTGTGCGGGTCATTCCCTTAGTGGGTCCGTCCTCACTGCTGCTGGCACTCATGGCCTCAGGCATGAACGGCCAGCGTTTCGCTTTCCATGGCTACCTCTCGCCCAAACGCCCCGAACTGGCCCGCGACCTGCGCCGGCTCGAACAACTTATGCGCCAGCAAGACCAAACACAGCTCTTTATCGAAACACCTTACCGTAGCCAGATGGTACTGGAAGTAGCCCTGGAAGCCCTGCTGCCCGATACGGTGTTCGGCGTGGCGCAGGATTTGACGGGGGCCGGCGAACTGATCCGCAGCCTCCCCGTGCGGCAATGGCGAAAGGCCGCGAAGTTGGAGTTGGCAAAGGCCCCGGCCGTGTTTTTGGTAGGGAAGAATTATTTTTAAAAAAACAAAATGTTTGTATTTTTGGCCGCTATATTCCGTTCACATCCACACAACTTTGAAGCTATGCAAACAAAACAATTCAACGTATCCCCCTTTACGCCAACCAGTAACCCTCTAACCCGAAACCTTCTAACCCTTTTAATAACCCTGTTTGCAACAGGTCTTTTCGCCCAAATCCGTACCCCTGCACCGAGCCCGGGCGCCACGGTGTCGCAAGCAGTCGGCCTTGCCAAAGTCACTGTCGAGTATAGCCGCCCCGCCGTAAAAGGCCGCAAAATCTTTGGCGACCTCGTTGCCTACGGGAAAGTATGGCGCACCGGCGCAAACAAGATCACGACGATCAGTTTCGACCAGGATGTGCTGCTGAACGGCCAAAAAATTAAAGCCGGAAGTTATGGCTGGTACACTGTCCCGGGTGAAAATCTCTGGACGGTGGCCCTGAACACCGACGACAAACAATGGGGCGCTTACGCTTACGATGCAGCCAAGGATGTGATACGCCTGGCCCTGAAACCGGAAAAAACGGCTTCCCAGACAGAACGTTTAACCATTGAGTTTGACAACGTCACTTCCACTTCCGCCGACGTGGTGTTGAGTTGGGATAAAACCGCCGTGCGCTTCCGCATCGATCACGAACCTCACGAACAAATCCTGGCGGCCATCAAAACCGAAACGGCTAAATCCGACGCGAATGCCGACACTTACTTCACTGCCGCCGAATATTATTATGACCATAACTTAGACATGAAACAGGCACTGGCCTGGGCCGATAAAGTGCTGGAAACCGATAAAAACTGGTGGTCGTACTACCTGCGCGCCTCCATCGAAGCCAAACTGGGCCAGTGCGACAAAGCCGTGGCCGATGCAACCATCGCACTGGAAGGCGCCGAAAAAGACAAAGACGATTCGTACATCAAAAAATCTAAACAGATTCTGGCGGATTGCAAGAAGAAATAAAACCGGCTGTCCTGCCCTGTCGCATCTATCCACTCGGCGATAGCGCCCTCAGCATCGACTGGGGTAACCGCATCGACGAGGCTACTAACCGGCAGGTGCTAACACTTTGGGATCGCTTACGCCGGGCCCGGCTGCCCGGCGTAAGCGATTTTGTTCCGGCGTACAGTTCGCTGACGCTCCTCTTCGACGCCAACGAGCTCCGGCGCCGGTTCCCCACACAATCGCCGTATACAAAAATGCGGGAAATGGTGGAGCACGCGCTCGCTGATCCGCTGGAAAGTTCCACTGTTTTGGGCCGCCAAATTCAAATTCCGGTGTGTTATGATCCGGCTATGGCGCCCGACCTGCCGGCGCTTGCCGCCCGCAGCGGGCTTACGGCCCCCGACATTATCCAACTGCACACCGCCCCCGAATACCGGGTTTTTATGCTCGGCTTCCTGCCGGGATTTCCGTACATGGGCACGGTAGACGAACGGATTGCCGCTCCCCGGCTGGCCCAACCCCGCCAACGCGTGCCCGCCGGCAGCGTGGGTATCGCCGGTGTACAAACCGGCATTTACCCCCTCGAATCACCCGGCGGCTGGAACCTGATCGGCCGAACACCTCTCCTGATGTTTGATGGACAACACACGGCACCCACCCTGCTGCAACCGGGCGACCGGGTGCGTTTTTACGCTGTTTCACTGGAACAATTTTACCAAATCCAATCCGGCGCATGAGCCTGCGCATCTTGAAACCGGGCTTGCTGGACACAATCCAGGACCGTGGACGCTTCGGCTATGCGCAGCTCGGCATCAACCCTTCTGGCGCTATGGACTTGGTCGCGCTGGCTGTTTCAAACCTGCTGACCGGCAATGCTGCCGGCGACGCCGTACTGGAAATGCACTTTCCGGCGCCGGCGCTTTGTTTCGAATCAGATACGTTGTTTGCCCTGGCCGGAGCCGATTTTGATGCCCGGCTCGACGGACAGCCAGTACCGGTACATGCCCCGGTGCTGGTTGCAGCCGGCGGCATATTGGAATTCCGGAAGCCGGTATCCGGCGCGCGTGGTTACCTGGCTGTTGCCGGCAGGTTTGGCCTGGAAACCTGGCTGGGCAGTTACAGTACGCATCTGGCCGCTCAGGCGGGCGGCTTCAGAGGCAGGGCTTTGCAAGCAGGCGATGTGCTGCCGTTGCGCCGGCAGGCGGATTATACCAATATTATACAAGGAAAAAACAGTTGGGTATTGCCCTGGAAAGCCAATGTATCGGGACTTTATCCGTCCGGCGACACGCTGCGTTTTTGCGCTGGGCCGGAATACGACTATTTGACCTCCGAATCAAAGAAACGGCTGGAAACGGCCCGATGGAAAGTTGCCCGGCAGAGCGACCGTATGGGTTATCGCACGGAAGGTCCCGCACTGACCCTGTCCGAACCGCTGGAATTGGTTTCCGCAGCCGTAGTACCCGGCACGATCCAATTGTTGCCTAACGGGCATTTTATCGTACTTATGGCCGACAGCCAGACGACCGGCGGCTACCCGCGCATCGGGCATATCATCAGCGCTGATCTGCCCGGGCTGGCCCAGATGGGGCCGTGGGTCGCGTTTAGTTTAACCCAAGTGGACCTGGAATCGGCAATGGAAGAAAAATACCGACAAGCGCAGTGGATACGACAACTGGGGTGGGGAAGTTTTTTCAATATCCGTAAGTTTATAACAAGTATCTAAAACCGCAACAATACCAGCCGCAATTTATTTCGGAATTCCGAAGGCACCAGACATTCGTTGGCGCTCAATTGCAGCGCATCGCGGAACCGTAGGCGCAGGTTCTGACCAAAGGTGTTCATGAGACTGTTCCGGTCAAATTCGCCAACCGGGCTGACCACATAATCGCTGCACGTATTTTCATATTTGATTTCGTCATTGAACATAAAGTGCAATTTTTCGGGCGTCATAAACAGAAAATACGAAGAGAAAGTCGCCTCGTCGTCCTGTGAATACTGCTTTTTATGCAGCACTGTGGTCCAGTGCATCTCGCCCGTGGGATGCAACGCCACCAGCAGCAGGTCGTCGTAATAAAAATCCATTACCATACGCATGCCGTCGCGCCAGAAGCCGCGGCCGGCGGCCGTGCCACGCTGAATTTCGTGGTGGCGTTCGGCCACAATAAGCGCGCCGCCATCGCGACGAAGGACCACCTGCCGGATATCGGCGTCGGAAATACCCCTGGTGTCCTCTTCCACGTCTTTCCGGCGCAGGATAGAAATTACCTTGTCGGTAAATGGTTCATAGCGCAGGGACGGCGCCTTTCCTTCCGGACTTACGTTCGCATAAAAAATGCCGTTAGCACGTTCCCGGTTTTTGTCGGCATACAGGCCGACGCCCACCAGTTGGCGGTTCAGGTTATCGAAGGAAAATCGCACATCGTTCGTCAAAAAGTCGGGTAACGGCACCTTGGTAATCCGGTCGGCAGTCGTATAGACATGCAAAATCTGGAATTCATGCGCCTCTAATTTTGCCCGCCGGTTGTTTGTTTCAGTGACTAAGAAAAAATCGCCTGAATTACTCAGGGTCATCGATTTTATGTTGGATTCGAAGTAGTTGTCTTCCAGTTGCACGGTTTTATCCCACAGCACCTGCATCTTGTCGAGCATAAAACAAGTTGATTCCAACTGCGTACGCTCGGCGGTATTGATGGCGATCAGGCAATTTTTGTCCTCGCTGAGCATAATATCCAATGCGGGTGGGGAGAATACCCGTTCACCGTAGTTTTTCACCGTCATGGAGTCGATCAGGTTGGCGCCCGGGTCATATTTATGCACCCGCAAAGTCGTCACGCCGCGTTTTCGCACTTTATAGATCACAGAAAAATCGTTCCGGCCACCGGCCACGGCCAGTATCTGAATCCCGCTTTTTTCCAGGTCTTCCAGTTTACGGGTCCACGACATGCGCATCTGATTGTCGAAGGCCTGCACTTCAAACTCGTCGTATTTGTCGCGAAAAAGCAAAATGCGGTCTTTCAGGCGCCCGATCAGTTCGTAGCCGTAATCGTTGCGCAGGGCAATCGGTTCCGATACCAGTACGTTACCTTGCGAATAGGCTTGCCCAATGGCACAAAAGAGCAAAAAAAGCAGGGAAAAAAAGCGGCTGACGTCGATTTGCCGGGCAAATGGTATATTTTTCATAATCCCTGAACTTAAACTTAAATTTTTCCAAAAATGAGGAGAATTTTGCAAAAACACCACACATGAATATCCTTATCCTCAACGGCCCGAACCTGAATTTGTTGGGGCGCCGCCAGCCCGAAATTTACGGCCCGCATTCTTTCGACGATTTTTTCCTCGGCTTGAAGGCGGCATTCCCCCATGTTCATCTCGAATACTTCCAGAGCAACCACGAGGGCGCCCTGCTCGACAAACTCCATGAGTCGGGTTTCGATGCCGACGGCATCGTGCTGAACGCCGGAGCCTTTACCCATACCTCTGTTGCATTGGCCGATGCCGTGGCGGCTATTCGTACGCCGGTGGTAGAGGTGCATATCAGCAATGTACATGCGCGGGAACCTTTCCGGCATCAGTCTTACCTGGCGGCCAGTTGTGAAGGGTCTATTGTGGGGCTGGGGTTGGAGGGGTACCGGTTAGCGGTGGAGTGGTTGGTAAGAAGAGGTAAAATATCAGAAAAAATTGAAGGGAAGGAGGATTGAAAATGTGACTGCAAGCGGCACAAATTTCAAATGACTCAAATACTGTGGATGATGGTAAAGGTTTTACTCAAGCCGTATCTTTTAAAAAAAGTGGGAGATATAGGTTAATTTTGCTGACATTTCAAAAGTAATGATACAAAAGGTAAGCATTGAGAATTACAAATCTATCGTCGGGCTCGAAATGGAGCTTGGCAGGGTAAATGTATTGATTGGGGAAAATGGATGTGGTAAAACGAATATTTTAGAAGCAATAGCTTTGGGGAGTGCAGCTGAGGCAGGAGTATTGGATGATGAATTTTTGGCAGCCAAAGGTGTCAGGTTAACTGAACCACGTCTGATGCGTTCAGCTTTTGATGAGAAATCAATTGATAAGGATGTTATTATCAGGTTTGAACTTCCTGGATTTAAATCATCCCGTTTCATATCTAACTCCAATACACCATTTTCACAATGGAAACAAGGAGAACCTGATCAATACGGTCAAGGAGAGCGCATTAAAATTACTCCTGGTCATGAACTCCGGCTTACATATGACATCCTGAAGGAATTTCGAATCTACGCTCCGGAAAATTATTTTCTCAGACGATTTGAAGAGGATACACAAAATAAACCCTTGGGGATACGAGGCGAAGGACTATTTAAACTACTGGCTACAACTGCTCAGGAAACTCCTGAACAAATCGGCGAAATCAAAAAAAATCTTGACTTAATAGATTGGTTTGAAAACTTCGAGATACCCGATAATCTTCAATTTACGGAACGCCGTATTCGAATTAAAGATCGGTACCTGGAAGAAGGGCTCCAATATATAGACCAGCGTAGCAGCAATGAAGGCTTTTTATATTTGCTTTTTTATATAGCCTTATTTGTTAGTAATTATACCCCTAAATTTTTTGCCATTGACAACATAGAGAATGCCCTGAATCCTGTGTTATGCCGCAGGTTGATGGAAATATTGATAAAACTGGCAAAAGAACACAACAAACAAGTAATCCTTACCACCCACAACCCCGGCATTCTGGACGGCCTTAACCTGAACGACGACGAACAGAGACTGTTTGTTATCTCCCGAAATACTTTAGGGCATACCAAAGCGCTTCGCATCAAACAAAAACCTTCTACTAACGGCCATGAGCCCGTCCGGCTTTCCGAACAGTTTCTGCGCGGCTATATCGGTGGAATTCCCCAAATTTAATGCCTATGTCCAACCCCACATTCGGACTCATTTCGGAAGGCCCGACCGACCAAAGAGTGCTTAAAAATATACTCATCGGTTTTTTCAATGATCCTGATTTGACCGTTCGCCCACTCCAGCCCCTGCTCGACGCCACGGATGCAGCCCAACGGCAGGGTGGTTGGACACAGGTTTTGGCCTATTGCCGATCATCCCGATTACCGGCAGCTTTCGATCAAAACGAATATCTGGTTATTCAGATCGATACCGACCGTTTGAATGAAAAACCATTCAATCTGGATTTAAGTCAATCTGTAGAGACGATTGTATATCAAGTGGTCGAAAAATTTGTAACGACCATGCAGGAGGCTTTCGGGTCGGATTTTTTAACAAATTACCAACCGCGACTCCTGTTCGCCGTGGCAGTAAATCAAATTGAATGTTGGTTGTTGCCTCTTTTTTATAAAGATAAAACGGCTGCGGCAACCCAAAACTGCCTGTATAAAATTAACCAATACCTGGGCAAAAAAAAGGAGCAGCCGATCAATCCCGATAATAAAAACGCAAGCCCCAAATATTACGATCAACTTACCAGACCGTTCCTCAGGCCAAAAATGCTGTTTCCTGCGGCGGAGAAAAATGCTTCTTTCAAAATTTTTATTGAAAAATTAAGGACGCAATTTTCCGAAGGACATTAATAAAAAAAGCCACCGACGCATTGCGCGCCGGCGGCTAAACCCCAAAAAACCAAATGAAAACAATCTTCCTTTTTTGCCTGTCCATGCTCATCTGCAAAGACAACATTTATACGCCCGGTCACCCCTGAAGTAACAAAGCCCGGTCTCCATTTAATAAGTATTAACATATAACCGCGCTACCGGACACATATGAACAAGGTTCTCCTTTTTAACCCCCGAAGTGCCAACTCGAAACACCGGGTGCCCAACAGCATCCTGCAGGTAGGGGCATCCATTTACGGGAAATACGATTTTGTGTTTGTAGACGGCAACCTGGAGCGCGACCCCTGGGCGGTGATCGAAGGATATTTGCGCAGCGGCGAATTCCGGTATTTCGGTTGTACGGTAATGCCCGGGCCCCAGCTGCGGCAAGCCATCCCGTATACCAAAAGGGTGCGGGAACAATTTCCGGCAGTGGTCAATATCTGGGGCGGTTATTTTGCCAGCAACCAATACCCGGTGGTCATGCAGAGCGGGTATGTGGATTTTGTGATCTACGGCCCGGGCGACAAAGCTTTTCCGGCGTTATTGCAAGCGCTGGAAACCGGCACGCCGTATGAATTTATCCCGAACCTGATTTGGAAAACGCCGGAAGGCGACGCGATTAAAAACAGCAAGGAAGATTTGCTCGACCAAGATGCCCTTCCGCCACTGCCTTACGACCTGCTCGACCGGTTTTACCCCTTGCAGCGCTACCTGAATCCGACCTTTCTGGGGCGCCGCACCCTGGCGTACCACAGCAGCATGGGTTGCCCGTTTAAATGTTCGTTTTGCGCCGTCGTGCCCATTTATGAAGCCCGCTGGCGCGGTAAATCGGCAGAACATATTTACCGGGATGTCCGCCACATCAAAACGAAATGGGGCGCCGACAGTATCGAATTTCACGACAACAATTTTTTCGTGAGCGAAAAAAGGATTCGCGCGTTCTCGGAATTGATGCTCGGTGAAAACATGCTTTGGTGGGGTGAAGGGCGGATCGATACCGTCGACCAGTTTTCCGACGACACCCTGGCGCTCATGCGGCGAGCCGGTTGCCGTATGATCTTTTTCGGCGCCGAAACCGGCAACGACGCCCTGCTGAAACAAATGGATAAAGGCGGCAAACAAACCGGCGAACAAATACAACGTTTTGCCGCCCGCATGAAACGTTTCGATATCATTCCGGAATATTCCTTCGTACTGGGAATGCCTGCCGATACGCCCGAACAAGTGTGGGCACAAATTGAAGAAGACATCGACTTTATAAAAAAAATAAAGACGATCAATCCCGACACGGAAATCATTATTTACGTCTATTCGCCGGTCCCGACGGAAGGTTCGGAACTGTACCAGCGCATTATTCAGGCGGGCTTTTCCTTTCCAACAACGCTGGATGAATGGCTTTCTCCACAGTGGGAATCGTTCGACCTGCGCCGGAATCCACTGACTCCCTGGCTGACACCGGCCATGGTAAGCCGTATTCGAAATTTTGAAACGGTGCTTAATGCGCATTTCCCCACCGTTTCCGATCTGAAACTGAACCCGTTTCAACGCCAGGTTATGCGCACGATAAGCGGCCTGCGCTACCGGCTCAATTTTTTCCATTTCCCGTATGAATTGAAAGTATTGCAAAAATTCTGGCTTCGCTACCGGCAGCCGGAGTGGGAGGGAATGTAGGATTGCGGAATGCGGATTACGGATTGCGGATTATCCCGGAACACGGAAAGGATTGTTATCCCTCGGAACGATACAAATTTTACTTTTACGGAAAACAACACAGCCATGTATTTTTACAATTACATTTTTATGTGCCTCTACATCGCCACCTACCTGTACTATCAGGTGACCGAAGCGCCGTTGCCCGGTTTTATGCAGCACCTGAACGTGTGGGTGAGCTGGGGCTTTTTGCTTTGGGGCGGCTATATGGCCGGCAGGATCATCGTGGATTGCCTGATGCTGAGCGCTAAAAACCAGATGACGCCGGAGCATGTGCGAAACGGCATTTTATTGGCTGTGCTTCACTTTTTGCCCACTTTTTTGATGTCGGTGTTTATGTTGAAGGAAGGTTTTGCAGGTAAATGATGCCTGAAATTTCAGGAAAACCAAAGCGACTGGTTCTGAAACTAGTGCCGCGTCCGGCAGGCATGCATCTCAACCGGCAATAGAAACCCCGATTAACTTCCCGATACCAAACGTAATAGCCGCAGCCATTATACCGAAAACGACCTGCCGCATGCCGGAGAACCAGATACTTTTCCCGGTAAACAACGTAATGGCCGAGCCGATGACAAACAGGCCGATCGTGCTGAATCCGACACTGGCTAAAATAGCCACATAACCACCGCTCCAGAAAAACGGCGCCAACGGAATAATCGCCCCAATGGCAAACAGCACGAAAGACGTGATAGCGGCCTCCCAGGCCGAACTTTTCAACTCTTCCGGATTGATGCCGAGTTCTTCTTTGATCAACAGCGCGTGGGCGTCGTCTTTATTGGACATGGCTTTTTGCGCCATTTCCAGCGCCTGCCCTTCCGGAATACCTTTTGCGATATAAATGAGTGTAATTTCTTTTAATTCGCCCTCCGGGTTGGCGATGATTTCGTCCATTTCTAAAGCCATCTGACGCTCATAGAGTTCCTGCGAACTTTTCACTGAAATCCATTCGCCCAAAGCCATCGACAACGCGCCGGCCAACAGCCCTGCCGAGCCGGCTAGCAATATTTCGCTTTGGCCGCTGGTGGCGCCCGCTACACCCATCACCAAACTGAGGTTGGATACCAGCCCGTCGTTGGCGCCGAGCACGGCGGCGCGAAGCGCATTGCCACCCACTGTTTTGTGCCGGCCCTCTATACGCGAGATTTGCTCTCCGGAAACCTTGGATTTGTTTTTTAACAGCGATTGCAGGATATTGACATGATTGCCTTCCTCGCCGGTGACCGGAATATTACCCGCTTCTTTTTGCCGGATAATTGCCTGGGCAATGCTCTTTTCCGTGTCCATCATCACACCAATGATATAATCGTAGCCAAAAATTTTACCGATACGATCAAGCACCCGGGCGCGCCAGGAAGGCGACGGCAACACGAGGTGAACACCTTGTTGCTGCAACCGTTCCAGCATTTTTGTTGCGTGGCTGTGTTCGATTTCGGCGAGATTCCGAAAAATATCTGCAATGCCGGGGTCCGTTTCGGCCCCGGCTATTTTTTCATAAAGAAAAGCAGCGTCCACTTCGGTCTGGACGCTGGCAGAAAAACGTTGTGCTGATTGGGTTGCCATAATTTTACTTTTTAATCGTCGTCGTCACTTTTGTCCTGGCCGCCTGCCGGTCCGTTTTCAACAGCGGCAGCCGTTGTACCGCTTCTGATTTCGGTGTGCCGGATTTCGCCGCCCGAAGCGCCGACCCGTTGTGCAAATACCATCGTGCCGATAGCCGCTGCAAACGTGAGGGCGTAAAGCATGGAAGCCGCTTTTTTCGATTTGAGGTCGGTGTACAAAGTAGCCAGAGCGATCAACCCCAGCGCGCCGACCATCCAAAGGAAAATGTTGGCCATGTCTTCGTGTGCCTCAATCAAGTTTTCCGTGACGCCCGGGAGGCCCTCCACCACCTCTTCGGCGCCTTCGCCGGTGAGGTAAGCGGGGATAGCCAGGATGGCCGAAAGTACAAATAATCCCAACGCCGTTCTTTTTACAGTGTCGTTTTTCAGGAGAAAGCCGCCTGCTAAAATGAGTAATCCGAAGAGGGCGCCCAGAATGGGCAGGTGGTTGAGCAGCAGATGCAAATGTGCCTGGTTCATGACATAAATTTTTATAAGTGAAGGTAATTGGGGAGGCCTGCACGGTATGGCAATTCAGGCCTCCCATTTATTTTCAATAATTCATATTGTGTTTATTTTCAGGTAGCGTTCGCTGCTGGTCATCGAGATGCGGCAACGTTTCGGCGGTGTGGAATCGTAGGTATTGCCGCAGGTCGGGCACACGAAGTACTGCGCCGACAGGATATTTAGCTGATTGTTTTGTAAGGCTGCCAGCGCTTTCTCGTACAGTGGTTTGTGCCTTTGTTCTGTACGATAGGCGTAGTTCAGGCTGGTTAGTGCGAGTTGGTTGTCGGCTGCATTGGCTGTGGTCAGGAATTCCGGGTACATCGTGGCGATTTCATAAGATTCGCCGGCTATGGCGTCGGCCAGGTTTTCTTTAGTCGTCTTGACGGTGTATTGCGGCTTGACATCGGGTACGGCTTCGCCCATGTCTTCAAGCACGGAGCGGTGGTTGTTGGCGTGGATTTTTTCTGAAGCAGAGGTGGCTTTGAACAGCAAGGCGATTTGTGTAAAACCTTCTTCCTGTGCCTTTTTGGCGTAGGCGGCATATTTGGCGCTTGCGGTAGTTTCGCCAGTGTAAGCCGTTGAGAGGTTTTTAACGGTAGCCGTTTTGGCGTCCTGTGTTACACTCAGACTGGTTTTTTTAGCCTTGCCTTTGTTTTCGCCGGCCGCATCATCGTCGTCCGCCCTCTGCCTTTTGGCAGTTTCAGGCGGTGTTTCCGTCTGGGTAGTTTCAGGCGCCTGGAGTGCGGTATTCTTTTCAGCGTTGGAGCCGCAGGAGGGGAGGAAAATCCAGGCAACTACGACCAGAAGGGCAGCAATTAAAGTGTTCTTTTTCATTGTCTTATTTTTTAAAACTCGTTTTTGATAAGACAAAGGTGGCCGTGTGTACCTTAAAGCGGCCTTGGGCAATTCTAAAAATTGGCTTAAAATATCAGGAAAACCCGAGCACAAACGCCGTTCCCTCCCCTTCCCGGCTACTGACCGATAAATGAATACCCAGTAAATCCGCCAGTTTTTTCGCGATAGACAAACCCAATCCCGCGCCTGGAACGGTAGAGCTGCGCGAATCATCCGTGCGGAAAAAGCGGTTGAAAATGTACGGCAACTGTTCGGGCGAAATACCCGGGCCGTTGTCCCGGATGGTCAGGGAGGTGTCTTCGGGGTGCCAAATACAATCAATTTGTCCGCCGGCATTCCCGTATTTTATGGCATTGCCGAGGAGGTTGTCGAGAATGATGCTCAAGAGGGCAGCATCAGTGTTAAGGGTAGTAGAAATCGGAATTTGCAGGCGCAATGCTATATTTTTTTCCAACAAACGAGGTTGCCACTTATCCGAAAGGCCGCGGAGGAGCACATTCAGGTCAACCGGCATTCGCTTAACAGGCGTATGACCGCCTTCCAGCCGTGCCAGCTGTAACAATTGGTCGAGCATCCCATGCAGCCGGTCCACCTCTCCAATGACCCGGTTTATTTTTTCTTCGTACTGCGCCGGCTCGCGTTTTTTGCGGAGCAGTACTTCCAGGGTCCCCCGAATGGCGGTAAGTGGGGTGCGTATTTCGTGCGACGCGTCGGCGGTGAATTGTTTTTCGCGTTGCACGCTGCTTTCCACCCGTTGCAGCAGTTCATTGATGGTAGTGGCTAAACGGTGAATTTCATCTTGATTTTCCGGCAATGGCAGCCGGGCGTCAATATTGTATTCGCTGATACCGGACGCCGCCTTTATCAGTTGTTGCACCGGGGCAATGCCCTTAGAGGCTGCGAGGGCGGTAGCCAAAAACAAGACGAAAAGTAGCAATGGAAAAGTGATCCACAATGTGTTGCGCAGGTTGTGCAGTACAATGGCTGACTCTTCCTGCGAGACGCCTACCGACAAGTGACCGATGGCGGCGCCGCGTTCATTCAGAATAGGGAACTGACCCTGCCGGATGCGTTGGTCGCTGATCCGGCTGTTGAAAAACGCATCTTCAGACAGGTTGGGGTTAAAGAGTAATATATCTTGTTGCAAATTGGCAGAGCGGAACAACAAGCGTCCGCCGGCATCCACTACTTGCAGAAAAGTGGGGTTAACTTCAATTTGCAGGTGCTCTTTTTCTTCCCATTCGGGCATGTTCTCGATGATGATGGAATCGCCCGTCCAACGCAAATTACTAAGCACTTCTTCCTTCTCCTGCCGGAGGTCGTCGTCCAAATGGTCGTACGCCGTAAAATACACCACGCCGAATACGATCAGGAACACCGCCCCAATCGTAACGGCGGCCGCCAATGCGGTGAACAGTGCAATTCGGTTTCTGAAATTCAGTTTCATACGTCGTCATTGACGCGGTAGCCAATCCCGCGCAGGGTTTGAATAAAGGAGGGCTGACCGGGTGTGTCTAATTTTTTGCGCAAAAAGTTGATATACACGTCAATCACGGCGGTATCGTGGTCGAAATTGATATCCCAAACCTTTTCGATGATGCGCGTGCGTCGGCAGGCTTTGCCTTTGTTGCGCAGCAAAAGTTCGAGCAAGGCAAACTCCTTTTGGGTAAGTTCCACCGGTATTCCGGCCTTCGTCACCCGGTGGGTTTCGACGTCCAGTTCAATATCGGCATAGCGGAATGTGTTTTGCTCGCCGGTGGCGCTCCGAAGCAATACGCGCATGCGGGCTAACAGTTCTTCAAATGCGAAGGGTTTGCGCAGGTAGTCGTTGGCGCCCGTTTCCAAGCCGAATACCACGTCGTCCACGGTGTCTTTGGCGGTCAGGAAAATCACCGGGACGGTTTTATTTTCCTTGCGAATGGCCCGGCAAATTTCGATTCCGCTCATGCCGGGCAACATCCAATCGAGCAGGATCAGGTCGTACTCCGGCAGGTTGTCCAACGCCAGGCGCAGCCCTTCCCGGCCATTATGGGCTACGTCTACGGCAAAACTTTCCTCCTCCAGGCCTTCGGCAATAAAGTTGGCAATCGCCGTTTCATCTTCAACCAATAAGACGCGCATGGTACGGGTGTTTGAGCGTACAAGTTTCAAAATTTTCTGCAAATCTGGCGGGGTCGATCTTATGGGCGGCTTAAGGCTGTCTTAAAATACGCTTAATACTCCGGTCCGATTTTTTCGGACAGTTGACTGCCTTCCTTGTGCAGTTTGGTTTTCAAATCATTCCTATACTTGCGCGGGCGATCGGTACCCGTAAGTGCTTCGATGACGTCAACGACGGAGAAATACCATTTTTGGTCTTCCTCGCTCCATGCCGCGCGGATTTGTTTGGGGTTGCGATTGATAATAAAAAAACGGGTAGCATTCCGAAGAACGCTACCCGTCATTATTTCAAGAACGGATCGTGACCCACTCCGGTGCTCCTATCTATTCTTCGCTTTTGGGGCTGATCTGCTTTTTGCTTTTGCCCGGCGGCAAAAAATTTTCGCCCGTTACGACATTCTTCCCGGTTTTTGACTCCAACTCTTTGCGCGCATTGCGGGCTACCGCCCCACCTTTTTTGCCGGCTTTAGCGTTGGCAGGCAAGCCCTCCGCTTGCTCGCTTTCGGCTATCTGACGGGTGGAGAGTTCGGCCAAAGCTGTGAAGATCAACTCTGCCTCACTCATGTGGTCGCGCAGGTTTTGCGATTTCAGGGTTTTCAGGTCCTTATGCTGGCGCACCGTAAGTCCCGTCCATTCCTGGTGGATGATGTTGGTCAAAAACGCAAACTCTTCCGATTTTTCCACGCCGTGGTCCTTCCAGTAGTCGGTGAGTTTGTTACGCGTATCCTGTCCGCTCATGCGCTGCTGTATCCACTTGTCGCTGCGCCCGAGTTGTTTCCAGTGCTCGCGGGCACGATCCAGGCTCTGCTCCGGGTCGCCTATTTCCTGCATCCGCTCGTAGCCGACCCGGGCAAGCCACTGCTTGAACGGTTCGGCTTTGGGCGATGGCACCGATTGGATCAACCGCAGCAGTTGTTCTGTGTCGGCTACGTCGGTATCGCGCATTTTGCCGTCTTCGGCACGCATTTTCAACTGTCCGATTTTTTCGGACAGTTGACTGCCCTCCTTTTGCAGTTTGGTTTTCAAATCATTCCAATACTTGCGGGGACGGTCGGTACCCGTGAGCGCTTCGATGACGTCAACGACGGAGAAATACCATTTTTGGTCTTCTTCGCTCCATGCTGCGCGGATTTGTTTGGCCTCGAAAAGTTGAATGCTCGTTGCTTCTTCCATGGTTGTTTGCACTAAAAGTACTTGAGTGCGACAAATTTAAAACTTTTTATTATTTCATAAAAATAAAAAGTTTTAAATTTAGCGGGTCTACTGGTTTAGCACCGCTTAATCCCAAACATACCGCTCATCATATTCTATCTTGTATTTGTTCAGGAATGCCCGGAATTCATCTTTGAAGTCGCGCTTGCGGTGATGCTCCGCCTGATTGTCGATGTACCGGGTCACGACGTCAATTTGCGCCGGATTGACCGAAAATGCACCGTATCCATCCTGCCAATAAAAATTTGCGTAGGACTCGCCTTTTGTTTTGATCCATTTAGACGACCGTTTTTTGACCTCCTCCAAGAGGTTCATCAAGGCGATTTTTTTGGACAGCATGCATAAAATATGGACGTGGTCTTCGTGTCCGCCTACCCGAACGGGATGACATTCCAGCGCCTGACACACGCCGCCCAAATAGTCGAATAATTCCGGTTTGATCGTGTCGTCTATCAGCGGCTGCCGGTATTTGGTGCTGAAGACGAGGTGGACATAGACCTTAGCGAGGGATTGCGGCATGGTGTTATATTTGATGAGGCAAGCGCCCCGGGTGAATGAATGAGCAGAGCGCCGTCAGCGTGAATGTCATAGGCATCGTCTGCGTGAATGCCATAGGGCGTCGTCTGCGTGAATGCCATAGGGCGTCGTCTGCGTGGATGTCATAGGGCGCTGCCTGCGTGAATGCCATAGGGCGTCGTCTGCGTGAATGTCATAGGGCGCTGCCCTATGTTACTGATGTCGCCCTTTCAGGGCTTAGTAGTCCTCGTTACCATTATAGCCCTGAAAGGGCGACATCAATAGGATAGGGTAACGCCCTATTTATTCGTTATTCGTTATTCGTTATTCGTTATTCGTTATTCGTTTATGTTAGCAAAACGGGTAGCGCCCGTTTCCGAACGCTACCCGCCATTATTTCAAAAGAACAGAATTATTACTCCGTAACGATCATCTTCTTTGTCGCACTGTTGCCTTTCGTATCGAGTTGGTAGAACAGGACACCCGGCACGAGGTCGCTCTTTTGGAGCGTCACGTTGTTCAGGCCCTTGGCGTAGTCGCCTTTTACCACTTTGATCACCCGGCCTTCCACGTTGCTGATGGTCAGCGTAGCGGAACCGGCTTCCGGCAGGTTGAACGCGATGTTGGTCGTGTTGGCTACCGGGTTCGGCGTGTTTTGCATCAGTTCGAAACCTTCGCCGGCCACTACTGCGCCGTTGGCGCCGTTGAAGCGGAGGACGATCGTCATTACGTCATTCGTCATTGCGTCATTGCGCAGCGGGTAGGCTTCTGCTTTGGTGATACGGCTGCCGGCGCTCAGCATTTGGCTCAGGGAGCCGTTTTGCGTGGCGCGGAAGCGGATCGCAAACTCGTTGGCGGCGCCGTCTACCGAAGTAGTGATGGCGTTGTCGGCGGCGAATACGGCGAAGTTACCGGTCGTCATGTTTTCACCCGGCAGCACTTCTTCCACTTGCAGGCCGTTGAAGTTTAGCGTAAACTGGTAGCCGGCCAGTTTGTCGGCGGCTTTGAAGTTTACCACCACCGTTTCACCGGCTTTCACGGTTTGTTCGGCGATATCGAAAAAGGCTGTGCCGGCGGAGCGGTCGGATGCATTATCGGTCAGGTTAGCCGTGGCATTGCCGTTTACGTCGCCCACTTTCACGGCTACGAAGTCGTCGGTAAAGTGGTTGTTCTGTACGTTAGCCACCGTCATGGTTTCCGGGAATACTTCCTGGAACGGATTCGACGGGTTCGGGAACTGATAGGCTTTGTCAACGAAGCGCCAGCTGGTGTTGGCGGGCAGTTCGTCGTACAGGCCGAGGATCAGTTTGCGCAGTTCCACGATATCGAAGGTCGTGATCGAGCGGCTGCTGTTGGCGTCGGCGGCGATCATCTTGTACGGGCTGGTCATCGGTTCGAGGCCCAGGATGTGTTTGTTGATAATCACCAGGTCGAAGGTCGTGACGCCGTTGAGCGGGCCGTCGTCTTTGGTCGGCACGATCGTATAGTTGGAGGCCAACGGCAGGGCGTTGCTAAACACATACAAACCGGCATTATCCGACATATCGAAGGTGGAAACCGGCGGCAGGCCGTTCGGCGGCGTACCGTTCAGTTCAACGTGGCCGTCCATGAGGCCTTTGTCCGTTTCGGTTTTCAGCGCACCGGCTACGGTGGCGCTGGAACCGGCCGGTCCGCATACACCCATATTATCCTGAACGATTACGTACGTTTCGCAATAGTCGGCGTTGCCGGCCAGGTCGATCGACCACAATTCCACGAGTTGGGTACCGAGTTCATCGCAGGTAAAGGCGACGGTTTTCTGCGGCGTGCCGTCGGGGTTGAGCGGGAAGCCCGTGCCCGTGCCGGATTTGCGGATAGCCGTCACCAGCTGATTGCTCGGCGTGCAGTTGTCTTCGGTATACTTCAGGAAGTCCGTATCCCAAAGGGCGATCATTTTGGTCGGCATAATATTGACACTCAGGCCGTTGATACAAACCACCGTGGGTTTTTTGCAATCTTTCACCACGAAGGTGTATTCGCAGAACTGTTCGTTGCCGCAGCCGTCTTCCACGAGCCACTTGATCTTGTGCGTGCCATAAGGCAGTTCCGGCACGAGGAAGGTATTGAGCTGTTGCTGGGTGTTCCAGCGTACGCTGGCTACTTTTTTATTGCCGTTTACGGTCGTTTGCAAGGCAAAGCCGTATTTCTGGTTGGCCAATACCGGGCGCTCATCGAACTGGCGCGGATCGCCGCCCTGGAAGTTCGGATTGGCGGCATTGCCGAAGTACACCGTGTTGAAGCCCGGCAGGTTGGCGCTGTTGATCACCGTTTCCATGTTGCCGTCGCCGTCGAGGTCGAGGAACAGCAGGTAACGGATGTTGATATTAGAGCCGGAGCAGAGGTCGGTGGCCGTGATCGTCAGATCGGTCGGGGCCTCGCACAGGTTGTGGCTGTTGATTGTGGCATCGTACCAGTACGATTCGTTCCACAATTGGCCGTCGTTCGGCGTAAGGTCGCAGATTTCAACCGGGCTGACGGGGCAGTTTTCCACGATCGGCTTCTGTGTGTCGATAATTTTGATGATCTGCTTGTACTTGTAGCAGTTGGCGCTGGCGCTCCAGAAGATCGAATAGTTCGTCGGCGTCGCACCCGGGTTCACGGCTACTACGGTGGGGCTCCAGGGCGCCGGTGTGCCGGCGGGCGACACAGTTGGGCCGGGCAGGTTCGACGGGTGGTTCGTCACTGAGTTCGGGTTCGGGTTCGGCACTTCGATACAGCCCGAATTCGGGTTGTAGGTACACCAGTTGATAATGTTCCAGGTACGCTCGATTTTGTAGCAGGCGTCAGGAACCACGGTGAATATCTGGTCCTGGTGTGAAACGGCCAGCAGTTCGCAATCTTCGCCGAAGAACGTCGGTTCTCCATAGTTGCCGGTGCCGTCGCATACCGTCACGATCACGTCGTTCGGGAATTTCAGGAAGTAGTTTTGGTTGTAGTTCACCACGATGCGTTGTGTACAGGTGCTGGTGAGGCCGCCGCAGTCCTGTGCGCGGAACGTGCGGGTAATGGTGCCTTTATTACACACCGTATCGAACAGGGTGAAGTTGGCCGTAGCCGTAATCGTATCGATGCAGCAGTTGTCGGTAGCCGTGGCCATGCCGTAGGCCCAGAGGCTGGGGTCGAAGTTTTCGCAGGAAACGGTCACATGCGCCGGCGCATTGCAGCTAGGCTTGAGTTTGTCGTCCACAAAAACCTGCACCATACAGTCGTTGGAATTCCATTCTTCGTAGTCCAGGTCAACTTCACCGGCTTGTACCGGAACGTCGTATACCCGGAATACCACCGTGATGGTGTCACCGATATCTTCGCAGCAGAATTTAACCTGGTCGTAGAAGCGGTTGCTGGGCTGGCAGCCGTTGGCGTCCATCCGGCGCGCTTTGAAGAACACCGGTGAGCAGTTGTCGTACGAGCCGTCATCGAAGGTAGAGGCATTTACGAAAACCATACCGCTGATACCAAGAGATACTTGTGTAAACTCATCGCAGACGGCAGCCGGCGGCGTTTCGTCTTCCACCGTAATATTGAATTGGCAGCTGCTGGTATTGCCGCAGTCGTCGGTTACAATATAGGTCATGGGGGTGACGCCGATTTGCAGGTTATTGGCATAGCCCAATACGCCCAGCGTGTCCGGCGCCCAAAGGTTGTTGCCCGGGAAGGTCGTGAGCGTACCGTTCAAGGTTTGACCGACACCGTTGACAGAATACACCGCCCGGATCGATTTGATGCGCGAGCAAGCGTCTTCGATGATCACATCGGGAAGGTCGAGATCGCTTTCGCAATCGAAGGGATTGGTACTAACGGTGATATCATCCGGGCAGGCGATGGCCGGCCCCGTGGCATCTTCCACCTTAATTACCTGGATATAATACAGCGGATTGGTGCTGGGCGGGAACGGCGTGGTAGGCAGGCACCAGTCGTACACCGTCCAGGTGCGCAGAATTTTGTGTGTACCGTCACAAATCAGCAGGATTTGATCGGAATACGCCACGTTCAGTTCGCAAAACGAATTTTGCGGGAAAAACGAAAATTCCTGGCCGAAACGGATCACATAAGGCGCGCCCGTAACTGAAGGATCGGAGGTTGGATTTTCGCAAGACACCGTTATGTCAGCCGGGAAAAGAACATCTCCGACATGTACCCGCTTGAAATACAGGAATTGGGTGCAGCTGGATTGATTGCCGCTTTGATCGACGGCGGTCCATACACGACGGACATAAGCGCTGACATCCACCTGGCCGTTAATCGTGCCACCACAGGCTACATCAAAGTACGTATCGACGTGCGTAAGGGTCTGGCTTCCGCAGTTTTCATTCACTTGCGGGTAGGCTTCATCAATATCCAGTTCATTCAACAGGTAATTCGGAGAGTACTCCGTCAATGCGCAGGAAAGTTGCAAATCGGTGCAAATCAGTTGCGGCGCCAATTTGTCTTCAATGTGCATGTAACCCCAGCAGTTATTGCCGGTGTTGAGGTCGCGTACGCGTACCTGGATCGTCTGGTTGATGTGGTTGCTGTTGACGATGGCCGGAACCCAGGCGCCGTTGATTTTCATTTCAACGACTAAGTTGCCATTGGGGCAACCGCCACCTTCCAGGATCATGTCCGGCAGTATTTCCACCGTACAATCCTGATCGAGTGAAATTTGCACCAGGTTGTTGCAAACCAGGGTGCATTGAGCCGAGGCAGCGGCGTTGACCGTGAAGACAAGGGCCAATGCCAACAGATAATTCCACACCTTAGAATCTTTTGTAAAGTTCGGTTGTGTCATGAGAGATTAGAAAAAAATTTGAATTGAAAAATGTTGTTTACTAAAGAAGTATGGATTATCGTTAGTGATGTCAGATGCTAAAAAAACTTTGCAAAGAAACGGAATCCGCCGGCAATCAAAAAAAATTTAACCGGATTGACAGACGAATCAACATTCAGCAAAAACAGTGCCTCAAATTAAATAAAACCTACCTGTGTAAGGGTAATTTTGAAATTAATAGGGTTTCTGGTTAGATGGTTAGTTGGTGTCTAGGTGGCGTTAACGAAAGTTAAACACTATAAACGTATAAACAGTTACCCTAATAAAATAAATTATTTTGAAATGCTATTTTAATAAGGCTCGCGGTGTTGTTATCAACCAGTTTGAGCATGTTTTTTTAGCGGTGTAAGGTGTCGGGGTGGTCTCTGTTAATGAGTTTT
>CAUJEY010000316.1 GCA_963169325.1 Bacteroidota bacterium | reverse complement strand
AAAAACAATTTGTTTAAAACTTAATGTTTTACATTTGTTTTTCATTTCACATCAATTCTAAAACTAAAATCAACTATTATGGAACGGAAAACGAATTGGCTGGCTATTGCCGCCGCTGTGGTTGTCTCGATGATTATCGGCTTCCTCTGGTACGGCCTCTTATTTCAAAACCAATGGATGGCCGGAAACGGCTTTACCATGGAAGGTGAAAAAATGTTTAAAGACGGGGTGGAAATACCCATGTCCTCCACGCCGATGATCTTCAACACCATTGCCATGGTCGTTTATGCCCTGATTATGACCTGGCTGCTCGGCCGAATCGGCGCAAACACCTGGATGGATGGCGCAAAATTCGGCGGCGCTATCGGGTTGTTGATGGCCGTCGGAGTGTATATCGGTAACGTATTTGCTCAAAACCCCATGAGCCTGACTATGGTGGACGGTTCCTATTCGTTGGTGCTGTTTACCATTATCGGTGCGATATTGGGCGGATGGCAGAAGAAATAGGGTGATACAACGCCCTCCCGCGCTACCAGGAAGGTATTTAATTGGTAGCGCGGGATATAAATCAATACTGCACGTGATCCATATCAAGGCAATTATGCCGGCCGTATCTGAAACTTTGTATTGTTATAAAGACATCAGGATATGCTACGCTTTCTCTTTGCCTTCATCGTACTCGCACACGGACTCATCCACCTGATGGGTTTTGCAAAAGCTTTTAACTACGGCAATATTACCCAACTGACCAAGGATATTTCCAAACCCGTTGGCCTGTTGTGGCTGCTGGCCGGCGTGTTATGTATAGCCACTGCTGTGCTGGTTGTATTAAAAAAAGACTGGTGGCTGATCGGCTTGGCCGCGCTGGCGCTATCCCAGGCACTCATTTTTAGCGCTTGGCACGACGCCAAATTCGGCACGATCGCCAACGCCATTATGCTCGTAGCCGCCGGACTCGCCTTTAGCGCCTGGCGTTTTGAACAAACGTATAAAACCGATGTACAAGCAGGCCTTGCGCGCACCCGCAACCTGAATGCCGGTGTAATAACCGAGCGCGATATCCAACACCTGCCGGCCCCCGTACAGCGCTATCTCACTTATGCGGGCGTGCTGAACAAACCTAAGATCAATCGTATGCGCATCGTCTTTACCGGCGAAATGCGCGACCGCGGTAAAGACTGGTTTACGTTTCAATCGGAACAGCACAACTTTTTTGACGAACCCACCCGCCTGTTTTTTATGAAAGGGCAGTTCTTCGGCGTAACGGTGCCCGGGTATCATGCCTATAAAAATGGCAGCGCCGCTATGCAAATCAAATTGTTCGGATTATTCCCCATCGTCTATATCAAAGGAAACGAACTGGCGAAAGCGGAAACCGTCACCGTATTCAACGACATGTGCCTGATGGCGCCCGCTACACTCATAGACCCAAGAATACAATGGGAAGCCATCGACGACACTTCCGCAAAAGCCGTATTTACTAACCACGATATCCGCATCAGCGCTATTTTACAGATCGACGACCAGGGCCGGCTGACCAATTTTATCTCCGACGACCGCTATGCGATTTCCGATATGAAACAATACCGCTTTTCCACGCCCTTGCGGGATTATAAAAATATCAATGGATATAACGTGGGAACGTACGGTGAGACCGTTTGGCACTATCCGGAAGGGGAATTTGTGTACGGTAAATTTAACCTGAAGGAGATTGAATATAATTGATAAACCTATACTCACTGCTTCCAAATCCCCCCAATCCCGGCCTCCCACAACTTCTTGTTCAATGCGGGCACGTCTTTTTCCTGTATCTCAAGCCCTCGTTTCTTCAACACGGCCCATTCGGCGTCCAATTCCCGTTTCAGGTCCAACGAGGGTTGATTCACCCGGGGGATGTCGCTTTCCGTCTGGTTGATGAGAAACAAGTAATTGGCGGTGAACTTGTTGGGGAAATTCTCCACGTCGTCGTAAGCTTTGGATTTTCGCTGCACCATGTCCTCGTCCCAGGCTTTCATCTTTTTAACCAGAGCCTGGCCTTCCTGGTGGATGGATTTGTATGGGTCTCCGGCCGGCAAGGCGGCGAGCAATTGTTCCAGTTGTTCCATTTTGGCATGCACCGAGTTCACCAACAGGTGCATCCCGTGCAATTCCTTTTCCATTGCGCTCATCACCCGGTGGTACTCTTCGTAGGCTGCCGCCGTAGTCGGATAAAGCGGATTGGGCAGGATTTCGGCACGGGTGGAAACCTCCCGGGTGTTTGATTTCAGGGTGATCGCATACGTTCCGGGCGCCGCTTTATGCCCGGCAAAGCTGTTTTCAAAGTAGGCGTCCGGAATGCCGGCCATGGTGGAATAGCGCATGTCCCACACAAAGCGGTGGAGTCCTTTGCCGGTCGTTAGTACGGGTTCTTCCGAAGGCCCGCCGTCCCAACTTTTAAACAGGCTGTCTTTTTTTGAACTGAACGACCGCACCGGGTTTCCGGCCGCGTCTTTTATCTCCAGGTAGAGTATTTCGTCCGGTTTTATTTCAGGCAAATGATAATAGATCACAATGCCGTTGGCCGGATTTACGCCCGCCTGACCGTGCATGCCGGTAAAATCGGGATCGGTTTTGTCGAGTTCGCTGCGGCCGTTTGCCAAAAAGGCGCTTTCCGGGGTATAAATGCTGAATTCAGGGATTTCTTTCTTGAATTGCCGCAACAGCCCCAGATCGTCTAAAATCCAGAAGGAGCGCCCGGAAGTAGCGGCGATCAAATCGCCTTTGTGTACTTTAAGGTCGGTAATGGGCGTAACCGGCAAATTCAGTTGAAAGGCAGACCATTCTTTTCCGCCGTTCCAGGAGATAAAAAGCCCCAATTCCGTTCCGGCGAACAACAGGTCTTTTCGGGTTTCATCTTCCCGGACCACCCGGGTAAACGCGTTTTCGGGAATCCCGGCCGTGATTTTCGTCCAGGTTTTGCCGTAATCGGTGGTTTTGTACAAGCCGGGCCTGTGGTCGTTAAATTTATACCGCGTGGTAGCGATGTACACCGTCGCTTTGTCGTGCGGCGACACCTCGATGGCATTGATCAGGCACTCTTGTAAGCCCGCGGGCGTCACATTTTTCCAGCTGGCGCCACCGTCCATGGTCAGCTGCACCAACCCGTCGTCACTGCCGGTCCAGATCACCCCTTTTTCATACGGTGACTCGACGATATAACTCAGGGTGCCATAATTCTCGGCCCCGACCGCTTCATTGGTATAAGGGCCGCCGCCCTTGCCTTGTTTTTCTTTTTCATTCCGGGTCAGGTCGGGCGACACCTCCGCCCAGGTTTTGCCCATATCTGTTGTTTTCAACAATACCTGCGCGCCGTGGTAATACGTGTTGGGTTCGTGTTTCGACCAGATGATCGGCGCGTTCCAGTTGTAGCGGTATTTGATATCCTTTGCATCGCGACCCAGGTACTGAATGGGCGCTGCCATGATATTCGTGCCCGCCTGTGCTTTTGTATCCAGTACTTCTATCGTGCCCTGATAACTGCCGCCCAGCACATAGCGCGGGTCGTCGGGGTTAAATGCCAGGAAGGCGCTTTCGCCGCCGGCGGAATAGGTCCAGCTGGCGGGGTTGATGTGGCGGCTGCCCAATTCCCGATGGGCAATAGAGATGGAACTGTTGTCCTGCTGGCCGCCATAGATGCGATAGGGAAATTGATTGTCCACATTGATCCGGTACATCTGGGCCGTGGGTATATTTTCCTGCGAACTCCAGGATTTGCCGAAATTGAGGGTAATCGCCGCGCCGCCGTCGTCGGCGATGATCATATTTTTCGAATCTCGCGGGTTAATCCACAGGTCGTGGTAGTCGCCGTGTGTGCCCGACAGAGTTTCCCAGGTTTTACCGCCGTCCATAGAGCGCAGGGCGGGTGCGCTCAGCACGTAAACGGTGTTTTCGTTGAGCGGATCGGGAAACATTTCGATATAGTACCAGGCCCGTTGTACCAGGCGGTGGTCGTTGTTCACCCGCGACCAATTTTTGCCGGCATCGGTGGAAACAAACAAGCCGCCCGCTTCTTTTTCCGAGTCGCTCTCGATCAGGGCGTATACTTTTTCTGAATTGGAGCGGCAAACGGCAATGGACATTTTGCCCATTTCAGTAGGCAATCCTTCGTGCAGCCGTTCCCAATGCGCGCCGCCGTCGGTGGATTTATACAGTCCGCTGCCGGGTCCGCCGCTGATGACCTTCCAGGGCAAGCGGCCGTGTTCCCACATAGCGGCATAGAGGATACGCGGATTGTTCATGTCCATCGACAATTCCGCACAGCCGGTTTTATCGTCGGTGTACAGCACGTTTTGCCAGGTAACGCCGCCGTCGGTGGATTTGAAAATGCCTCTTTGCTGCGATTTGCCGTACAAAGCGCCCTGTGCCGCCACGAAAACCGTATTCGGGTCGGTGGGGTGTACCACGATGCGCGCGATATGTTGCGTGCTGTCGAGCCCCATCTTTTTCCAGGTTTTGCCGGCGTCGGTGGATTTGTACACGCCGTCGCCGTGGTGCGTCATCACCCCCCGGACGGCGTGCTCGCCCATACCGACGTACACCACATTATGGTCGCTTTCCGCCACTGCCACCGCACCCACGGAGCCGGTTTTAAAAAATCCGTCGGAAATATTGGCCCAGTTGATCCCCATATCGTCCGTTTTCCACAAACCACCGCCCGTGGTGCCCATGTAATACGTGGCTTTGTCGCCCACCACCCCCGAAGCAGCCCCCGACCGGCCCCCGCGGAAGGGACCGATGTTCCGCCATTTCACGGGTTTGAAAAAACTGTCCGGCTGCATGGCGCCGGAATCTTTTTGGGTTTGGGCATTTCCGTGGAGCATGGTGGCTGCCAGGGCGACGAGCAGCAGGAATTTTTTTGTCATAAATGGGAACTGATGTTTTAGCGAAATTCAGTGGGTTGCGGGGGGCGCTAAGGTAGGTGGATTGCTGATGTGGTGCGGGCTTTTTTGCATAGAGGGGGAGGGAGGACTGGGCGCCCTTAAAATCCGATTTTGTACAGGATTTGCCCCTTAAAACAACTACAAAAACACTACCTTTGAAACCACTGATATGAAACTTATCCTACTCGCATTCCTGCTCCTCCCCATCCTCCTGTCTGCACAGACGAAGGAACAACGCCTTGCCTACGACTCCCTCACAGCCAAAGGGCGCCAGGCCTTCCAAAACCGCGAATATGCGCAGGCAGGTCAGTTTTACCTGGATGCCATCGAGGCTTTTGGCGACAAGGGATTTGCCGAAGACCGTTACCAGGCAGTGCAAGCCTTGGCGCAAGCCGGGCGTATGGAACCTGCTTTTGCCAATTTGCAAAGGCTTTTTGAAAAAACCAGCCACCTGGAATACAATACCCTGCTTGCAGATACTTTCCTGATTCCACTGCACACAGATACTCGTTGGGACACCCTGCTGACAGCCCTGCGGCCTGAAATGCCGGAAATCGCAGAACGGCTTTGGGAGATAAATCGCCTGGACCAGGATTTGCGAAAAACAATACAGAAAACCCGTTCAAAATATGGTGCAGATTCACCCGAGATGGATACGCTCTGGAAAAGAATCAACCTGCAGGATTCCCTCAATCTCCTGGAAATAAAACAGTTGTTGGATAAACACGGTTGGCTTGGCGCCAAACAGGTGGGCAACCGCGGTAATACTACCGTATGGCTGGTTATTCAGCACGCCAACCTGGCCACACAGGAACATTATTTGCCCATGATGCGGGCGGCAGCGGATGCCGGAAAAGCGAGTTGCGGGAATCTGGCATACCTGGAAGACCGTATTCTGGTGCGGAAAAAACAGAAACAATTGTATGCTTCCCAGCTATATACCCCAAATGGCTCAGACACTACCTTTTACTATCCAGTAGAAGATCCCGACAACCTGAACGTTCGCAGGGAAGGCATGAATTTGCCGCCTTTTTCGACGGAAACAATCGAAGCAATCAGGACCATGCCGCCGCATCAGTGGGATTGATTTTTACAACAAAACTTTCGCATAACGGCACAACATAACAGAGGCTCTCTCCCTAACAAGCTTTCCGGCATTTGGACCACTGAATATCCGCACCCACGGTATCCAACTTTTACATTTTGACTTTTACATTTTACATTTTGACTTTAAAAAGCATCTATTTTCCCTTAACCTGATGCCCCCCTCCTCCCCATTACCGGCTACTATACACCCATTTCAGTGATTTTTCAAAATGGCATTTTTCAGTGATGTTTTGGGGTGTATAACCCTTACATCTTTGTCTAAACGAAAATTTACCTGCCATGATGAAAAAACAACTCCTCCTGACAGCGCTGCTGGCGCTATTGAACGGCGCTACCCTGTGCGCTCAAATCCTCTTCGAACAACGTTACGGCATCAACAACGATGATCACGAATTTGCCGGCGGGGGCGCGCTTTCCCCCGACGGAGGGCTCCTGCTCTGTGGCAGCACGGAACAGGACAAGACGCACCATCTTTTTGTTCAAAAATTAGACAGCACCGGCGTGGAGGTCTGGTACAAATTGTACACCCAGTTGGGCTCCGGCAACCTTTTCAGCATCATTGCCGCCGCCGGGGGCGGATACATCGTGTCGGGGTATGCGCTCAACCCGGCAAACGACAGTTACGACGCCCTGCTTTTTCATATCGACGAAAACGGCAACCTGCTGTGGGTCAAGACTTACGGTACCGACGCAGCCGACATAGGTCTGGCTGCCTGCCAACTGAACAACGGCAACCTCGTGCTGCTCGGCGGTACCACGCAGGCCGACAATACACCGGCCCATTTTCGCGCCGTTTTCGACCCGGCCGGCAACCTGCTGAGCTCGAAAATTTTTACCACAGCCAGCGACGTAACGACCATCAGCGCCATCGCTACCGCCGACGGCGGATACGCTGCAGCCGTGAGCTCCGGCAATTTCTCCTCCGCCGTCCGGATTATCAAATACGAAGCCGGCCTGAATGAACAATGGTCGGGGCCGCTCACGGCGTATAACATCCTCACGGGTTCGACTATTTCAACCTTATACGACCTGAAACCGACGGCCGACGGCTTTTTGCTCTGTGTACAAGCCGGAAACGGCGTCCATCTCCTGCACATCGGTCCGGCCGCCGGGCCATTGTGGACCAAACGTGTGCATACCGGCTTCCCCTACGGCGCGGGCATACAAACCTATCCCGACGGCACAATTTTTATGGCCGCACACGCCTTCCCGTTCATCTTTAAAACAATGGCCGCCGACGGCGCGACGCTGGATTCCGTGGGCACGCCGTTTTTAACGCTGGCTTCCTCAAACAGCGCTCAATATGTTTTCCAGGCCGACCGGGGCGTTTATCTGTTCGGCAGAACGCCACCCGGTTTGTTCCGGGGATACACTGCCGATCGCGTGACGGTTACAGGCGCGCCAGCCGCGGCCTGGAGCAAAACTTTCGGTCAGGATATGCCCGATGAAGAAGAAACCGGCGAGGCTATTACCGCTGCTGCCGACGGCGGTTTCGTGCTGGCCGGCACCCGGCAGGACAGCTCGGGCAACAACGATGTATGGGTGTTCCGGGCTGATCCGCAAGGCAGTGTGGTTTGGGAAAAAATGTTCGACATTCAAAAGGATGCCTTCGACGATGCCCGCATCGGTTCGGTCAAAACGGACGCCGCCGGCAACATCATCGTACTCGCCGCCTCGAGTTTTACCGATGCGGATTATCACCTGCTTAAATTGTCGCCAAACGGCGATCTGATCTTCGACAAAATTATCGACTCGGCAGCCTATGACGCCGAATTTTACCGCGCCTACGCCTTGCCGGACGGCGGGTTTATCGCCTGCATCACGATCGACGACGATACGCAACTGATCCCGCGATTGATCCGCATCGGCGCCAACGGCAATGTCATCTGGAAAAAATCGTACGCCGGCAACCAGTTAAACGACGTAATACCGATGTCCGACGGGAGTTTTATGTGCGCCGGTACAAAAACGGCCAAACCCTGGATATTTAAAACCGACGGAGCAGGAAATTTGCTTTGGGAAAAAATTTACACCGAAGTGGCCTACGGCGGACTGTTTTCCATGACGCTGACCACCGACGGTTACTTAGCCGCTACCGGCGGCGCCTGGGATGCTTCCGGGATAGCCGCCAGGGCGCTGGCGCTTAAAGCCGATGCCGGCGACGGCAGTTTGATATGGCAAAAACAGTTCAGTAAGGGCGACAAGGGTTATTGGCTCGGCACAGCGGCCTTACCGGCCCCTTCCGGCGGTATGTGCTTCATGGGCACCTTACTGCAGCCGCCCGCCAACGCCGATTTGTTCAGCGCTATTTTCCGCTCCCGGGTCAGTATTTCGCTGGTAGATGCTGACGGGAACCTGGTTTCCGAACAAACTTTCGGCAATGATGCCACGCGACCTATCGGGCAAAGCGCCGCCGGCACTTCCGACGGCTATGTGATATTTTGCGCCACCGTCGAGGCCGGCAGTTCTTTGCAGGACGCCTGGGTGGTGAAAACGGCGTTTAACACCGTTTCAGCAACCAAAACGATACCGACGGTAGATTTCTCAACCTATCCCAACCCGGCATCCGGCAACACCCGGCTTTCACTTCACACGCCGTATACAGGCCCGGTACAAATCCGGGTTTTCGACGCCGCCGGACGTGAAGTGACCCGTATGAGAGGTGAAAAAGATACTGGAAACTGGAATATGAACTTGCCGTTGCGTGGTTTACAAACCGGCACTTACCGGATACAGGTAGTTACCAACGAAGGGCAGGGGGTTAGGACGATCGTTGTGGTGTCTAACTGACATCCGGTGTCTTGGAGGGGTTGTCAAAAGGGAATCTTAGGTTTCCCTCGCCGTAGATTATTTTAATTCACCACGGAGGCACGGAGGTGCGGAGAATATCGAATATCGAACAAGGAATATCGAATGTCGAAATACCCGTAGTGCGTTCCGTGATGCGGTGTGCTCTACGCAACTTCGACATTCGATATTCCTTGTTCGATATTCGATATTCTCCGTGTCTCCGTGCCTCCGTGGTGAAAAATTTGTCGCACTTTTCTAACAAAAGACTTTAGGCACATCCCCGGCAACGGTTATTACTTCAAGTCATTCAACACCTCCGTTATCGAACCGGCATAGTCTTTCAAATAATCCGGCAGGTCCATCGTGGAATCAATCATCCAATGATACACGATGCCGTCTTTTTTATATTCCACATAATAAACCGGCTGGTCGAGGCAGCCGCCGCAGCCGAGCATTTTCCCGTTATCTGCAAATAAGCCGTCCGGCAATTCGTCTATCAATTTTTTCGCCGCTTCATATTTTGACGCGTCCAAAGGTGTCGCCTCAAACTGGTACTGTTTCTGGGCAATTTTTTCTCCTTTGAATAACTCCCCATCTGTGATTTTGTATCCATCATTACAGCAGTCTGTACAGAAACAACTGAAATATCCAAAAATCAGGTAATCCGCCTCCAAAGGTTCCTGGTCATCATTTTTTCTGCAGGAAAACAAGGCAGTGATAGCCAACAATAACAAAAGTGCTTTTTTCATAGGGAAAGTGTTTTAAAGTTTGGAATGTTTTATGATACACTGCTGGATGGTTTTCAACACATAGGCACATAGAACATATAGATTTTTAACTTTTGAAAATCAAGAAACTATGTGCCTATGTGTTAAAATTGAACATGTTTAGTAGTGTTGTTTTATAATCACTCGGCCACCAGGCGGCCGTTACCCAAAATGCGCCCTCCTGCTTCCACTGTAAAGAAATACATCCCGGCGGGCAGGTCTTTGCGTTCCAGCGTCAGTTGGTTTTGCCGGAAGGGTGTTTCCCGCTGCAACCGGCCGTCGGTAGAGAAAAGGCGCAGCGTGGCGTTCCGGATTTCTTCATCTTCCAGCCGTACGGTAACCTGCTCCGCAAAAGGATTGGGGTAGGCGGTGAACGTAATTTTCGGTGCAGTATCCGGCTGGTTTACGTTGACCAGTTTTAGCCAGGGCGCATGAACGGTATGGAAAACAGTGTTCGTGATTATCGGCAGGTTAAAATCGAAATAAATGCCCGCCCGGTTTTCGATACGGGTGCCGACCGGGTTATCCCGTTTTTGTGCGATACGGAAGGTGACAAAACCGTTGGAACCGGCCTCATCCACGCTGCTGTGCGGCAAAGCAATGGGCTGGAAGGTGAACTGTATCACACCGTTATCCAAAAATTCAAACCGGTACGGATGGCTTGAAGCGCCCGGCCGGAACGAAGCCGGATCGAGGTGAGCGGAAAGTGTGTCGAGCAGAATAACCCGGAAAGCCGTGTCGGTGCCGGTATTTTGAAAACGGATCATATACTCGAGTTCGGTATTGGCAAAAATATTGTGCTCGGGTCCGAATCCGGTCGGGAAGGCTTGATGGTCATTAGGGGCGAAAGTATTATTTGCCGGGAGGCCGAAAGTGGATACAAATGCATCCGCATCGTTTTGCGGAAACTGGTTGAAATAACCCTGGCTGACCGTGCCGCCCCCGGCGCTCACGCAACCTTCTACTGCCACAAGAGGCACACTGTTGCCGGGAGCGCCCGGCTCCTGGCCGGCCATCAAATGCCAGGTTGAGCCGTTGGAGGGAACCGTTACGGCCATCGTTTCGCCGGGAGCCAGCAGGAAACTGCCGGAATTCAGCAACACGGCATCCTCTATCACGATGTATTCCAGGGGCGCGTTCATCAGGTTGGTTCCGGTGTTTTTCAGCAAAAAGATAACACTGTCGCCCGTACAGGCCGCGTTGGCTTCTATGAATGCGCCCGACCAGAGCGGATCGGCCGGATCGCAAATGGAATCAGGGTAAATATGCATGGTTGTCCAGATCACTTGTCCCGGCTCTTCGTCGCAATCTACATCGACCACGATATCCAGGTGACCGCAATCCTCCGAAGCGATGTCGCCGAGCGGGAAACTCAATACATTGCCGACAATGGAAGACGGCGGGATGGTCGAACTCAAATAGGTCAGGGCAGAGTCCAAAGTCACTTCAAAGTAGGCGTTGGTGGCCATGGCCGGCCCGTAATTGCAATAATCGATGGACAACACACCGGTGTCGCAAAGCCAAATGTCTACCATAGCGTGTTCGATAGTCATATACGGGCAGTCAATGGCTGCCTGCACGGCAAAGTCCACTACGGCGGTGTCTAAATAACTGATCGAAACAGGTACGTCGTTGGCGCAGACATCCCAGTAGGAATTTGGCAGGATCAGACTGATCATGTAGTTGCCCGTGTCGCACTCGATGGCGTAGTTGCCGAGGGCATCCGTAGAACCGAAATACGCGTGGGTGCGGTCGCGAAAAGCCCGAACGATCCGGTTTTGGAGCGGCAGGTCGCCGGGAGTGTCGGAGCAATCCAGGTCATAGTCTCTGAAAACGTTGCCAAAAATGCGCCCGGGCCTGATAATGCCGTTCACATCCGTTTTAACGATGTAAGCATGGTTGTTCGTCTGGCTGAAATATTTGCCCCCTACCAGGTACCCGCCATCAGGGCAGAGGCTTAGTTTGGTCAATTCCTCCGGGCGGCCGTCTCTTCCGATTTTGCGTTCCCAGACAGGGACGCCGGTCGCGTCAAATTTCATCAGGTACCCGTCTTGTTCGCCCGTGAGTTGGTTGGTGTAGGTGCAAACCACCACGATATCGCCATTGACATCTTCGAGCAGGCTGTAAGGCTTTATAAGTTGGTCGGGGGAGGTAAAATCATACCGCCATAAAACCG
>CAUJEY010000315.1 GCA_963169325.1 Bacteroidota bacterium | reverse complement strand
AACTCATAACTCATAACTCATAACTCATAACTCATAACTCATAACTCATAACTCATAACTCATAACTCATAACTCATAACTCATAACTCATAACTCATAACTCATAACTCATAACTCAACCATCCTTTTTTCCAAATCCTCCAGCGACACCCCTTTTGTCTCTGGCATCATCTGCCAAACGAATACCAATTGAAGCACCATCATAAAGGCGAAGAAGCCAAATACCGGCGCTGCGCCGATACGGGTGAACAACACAGGTACCAGGGAAGGAATAGCTGCGGCCAGCACCCAATGTACGGAGCTGCCGAAGGATTGCCCGCTGGCCCGCAGGTGCGTGGGAAATATTTCAGAGATGAACACCCAGATAACCGCCCCTTGTCCCACGGCATGCGCAGCGATAAACAGAAATAAAAAGATCGGTACGGCCATGCCCTTGATGCCCAGAGCGAACGTTGCGGCCACAAGCGATAACGATATGATATAGCCCACGGAGCCGATATACATGAGCTGCCGGCGGCCGAACCGGTCGATCAGCGACAGGCCGAGGAGGGTAAAAATCAGGTTAGTGACGCCGATGCCCACGCTACTCAACAATGCCGCACTTTTTTCCAGACCGGCTATCTCGAAAATCCGGGGTGCATAATACAGGAAGGCGTTGATGCCCGAAAACTGGTTGAAAAATGCCACCAGAAAAGCGAGCATTAACGGGAAACGGTACTTCTGGCTGAAAATCGTTTCGGTTTTATCCGACTCCGCATGATCGGCAAGGATACGCTGCATCTCCGGTTCTACGTCCGTGCCGGGGTCGATCAGGCGTAACGTTTTGGCGGCAGCCACCCGGTCGTTGCGTTTCACCAGCAGCCACCGCGGACTTTCCGGCACGGTCAACACCATTACCGTGTAAATAAAGGCTGGAAACGCTTCCACACCAACCATCCAGCGCCAGGCATTTTCGCCGGCGCCGCCCAGCAGGTAGTTGGACAGGAAAGCAGCCAGTATGCCGAAAACGATATTGAATTGATAAAGGGCCACTAATTTGCCCCGGTTTTTGGCCGGCGCGATTTCGGAAATATAAGCCGGCGCCGCAATGGTGGAAGCGCCAACGCCCAATCCGCCGAGGAACCGGAAAAAAGCAAATACCCAGGGATCGCCGGCCAGGGCCGAACCGACCGCCGACACGAAATAAAATATGCCAATCCAGAACAGGGTTTTTTTTCGCCCCAGCCTGTCGGTGGGGATACCGCCGAACATGGCGCCGATTACTGTGCCCCAAAGGGCCGAGGCCATCACCACGAAGCCGTGAAAAACTTCTCCCCGGGGCCATAAGGCCTGTAGCGATAGGTCGGCGCCGGAAATAACCACTGTGTCGAAACCAAAGAGGAAGCCGGCTAATGCGACCGTAATAGACCAATAAAAGATTTTGCGCTGATTCATGTTTTCCGTTTTGTAACGCAAAACTATGTTTTGGAGGGATATGTCGGGTCTAATGATAAAATCAAATTTTTCCCGGATGTGTTGGAAGGGGAAAAAACAGACGTAAGGAATTAAAAATCAATAAGTCATAAAAATTGAACTTGTTGCAAAGTTTGCGTAAATTGGCCAAAATCATCGATATACATGTTGAAGCGTAAATACCGCCGCATCGGGTTAATCCTGTTATCTTTACTTCTGGTACTCTTTCTGGCAGGTTTTATAGCCGCGCGTTGGTACCTGGCCCCATTTGTAAAACAAGCCGCCGAATCCGGCGTGGAGAAATCCAGCGATGGGTTGTATCGCCTTTCCATTAAAACCTTGCGAATTGATCTACTCACAGGAACCGTGCGCGCCCGCGGCCTGAGCATCACGACCGATACGGCGCGCTGGGAAACACGTATTCGGCAGTTCCCAGCCAAAGCCACTCAAAAAATAACCTTGTCCATTGAATCGGTGCGGATTACCCGGGTGCATTGGTGGCGATTTTTAAAAACGGGCGACCTGGCCCTGAATCGAATCGAAATTGACATGCCGCAAATCGACATCATCTCGGTGCAAGACAGTATGCCGGAACAAGCACCAAAAACGGACAGCATTACCCGCAGTATGCTGGACCGATTGCCCGCACTGATTGCCCCGCACGCCAAAAGTATCCGGATCAAACTCATTACCGTGGAGAACGCGCGGTTCCTCCTGAACACAAAAAGCCCGGAGAAGGAAACCATTCAATATGCCGACAGTATCAATTGGAAGATAGCCGACATCCACCTGGCAGCAGCAGATACGTCCGCCGCAGAGCGGACGCTTTACGCCGACAACATGATGCTGAACCTGCACCATTACCGGCTCTGGACGGTCGGAAAGCGCTATTTATTCAGCATTGAAGCCGCGCAGCTGACCGGCAAAGACAGCCTGTTTGAAATGCAGCACTGCAGCATGCGCTCGGTTGGCGACGACTCCATCACCATTGCAGAGCCGCGATTGCGGCGGCCCAAAGTTTATTTTAATATTCGGGAAACCACCGTACAAGGCCTCGACCTGCTCCTCGGCCTGCACCGCAACAAATGGAACGCGCGTTCCATACTGCTGGATAGCGTGTACGTCAGCTTATTCAACAATATGGACCTGCCGCTGCCGCTGCACCGAAAAATGCCCAACGAATTGTGGCGCAACCTGAAACTCCCGGTGAACGTGGATACCCTGCTCGTCAGAAACGCAGATATATTTTATCACGATAAAACCGGCGACGATATGGGTAAACTGAACTTTTGGAAGGCTAATGTGCTGATAATCAACCTGAGCAACGACTCCACCCTTATGACGGACACGACGCCGGTACGCGTTTTTGCCTCGGCCCAATTCATGGGCACAGGCGACCTCTCGGTAGCGCTCTCCATCCCGCTGCTATCCCCCAACTTTTACTGCCCTTACCAGGCCACCCTGCTGAATATGCCCTTTGCGAGTATCAATGCCCTCATCGAAGCCAAAAACAACGTGCGTATCGACGAAGGTTTCGCCGACAAGATCAGCGTCAGGGCCCTGGCAACCAGCGGTATCACGCGGGGTTCAGTAAAAATATATTACCAGGGGCTGAAAATCAGCGTTTTGAAAGAGGACTCCGGGGATAAGAACATACTTGCTTCCACCATCGCCAACCTGGTTATCCGCAACAACAGCGATGATAAAAGCACGGATAGCCCCTTCCGCACGGCCAATATCGTTTACCGGCGTGAGGCAGTAGACGGTTTTTTACGCCTCCTGTGGCGCGCCGCCCAAAGCGGATTAGTCAATACCCTGACCAACATCAAGGTGACGCCCCCCAAGAACGACGGCCGGGATAAAAAGGAGCAACAGAAAAAGGCAGAAAAAAGAGAAAAGAAGGCAGAAAAATTAGAGCAAAAAAAGGAGGATCAAAAAGAAGCGGAGCAGAAAAACCAATAGCAGATTTTACCACCCACACACCAACCGCCGCAACTGCTCAAACCACGTTGTGCCCAATATTTCTTTCACCCGGTTAAAATCCTTGCAAGCTTCTTCTTTTCGATTGAGGGTGAGGAGGGCCGATCCCCGGTAATAGAGCAGTTCCGTATTATCGGGCAGTAGCGCCAGGGCTTTATTCCATTGTTCCAGGGCTTTTTCCGTTTCGTTTTGTCCGGCGAGTTCCGCGCCGTCATCGGCCAGGATCATGGCCTGATCAAATTTTTCATTGGCTGCCGTGCAGCCCGGCTGATCCGATTTGAACAAGGTGCGCAGCGGAATCGTGGTTGTCACGGGTTTGCCGTCGTAGGTTGCCGGCGTCCAGAGACCGGTGGTCCGGTTGACCATTCGCAGGGCTTCCCATTGGAAATCCATACCTAAATTGCTGAAATCTATCTGGTTGTCTACTTCCGCGCGACCATCGGGCCGGATCAGCAGCGCCATTTCGATAATGCCGGTTCTACAACTGTCGCGGTAACGCGCCGGATAATCGAGTCGGTTCAGCACGAAAGCCAGCAGGGAATCCAGCCCGCCCCGGAAATCGGGTTGGGTTTCAACGGAGGTATAAATCGTGTCGCCGGCATCGGAAATGTAGTAGGGGAGTGCCTCCTGAAGTTTAAACCGCAGGGGCAGGGCTTGTTTCATGCGCACGGGCTTGCCCTGGTGCATGGCAGGCAGCCAGCGCAGGCCGGCGGTGTCAAGGGCGTGTAAAACGCGCAACGCTTCATCGCCACAACCGCTTCCGATATCTTTCAGGATGGAAATGTTCGACATCCTGCCCGTAGTCTCCACGATAAAAGAAGCCACCACCGTTCCTTCAATATTTTTTTGCCGGGCCTCTTCAGGGTAGCGCATGTTTCTGGACAGGATACTCAGCAACTGGGTTTCCGCGCAGCGGCGAATGCTGTCTTCCGTCCAACCCGGGTGTTGGGCCGGCTGACAAGCGGCGAGCATCGGGATGGGCAGTTTTTCTGCGACTTCGTAAATGGTGGTATCGGCAGGCGTTTGCGCCACCAGTAAATTGCAAAAAAGGGCAAAAAGCACCCACAAATTCGTTTTCTTCATCATGTACGTTAAAAAATGAACAGCAAAGGTAAGATTACGGCCTGCTTTGGCGCCATTGAAAAAAAAATTTCGGAAGGAAGCAGCGTTTGCTCCGGTGTCCCCGTTTTAAGATCGAATATGTTCAAATAATAAGAAAAAGCAGAAAGTAGGTTTTTTTAGTTGGTTTTGTTTGTTATGAAAGGCGCGCTGTACAGTGCGCCTTTTGTTTTACATTTGAGGGCACAAAACATACCTGCTTTTTTTGTTATGAAAAAAATATTTGCGCCCGCATGGCTTTGCTTTTTACTTTCAGCTGCCCTTTCCGGTCAAAATTCGGCGCCGGTTATCCTCAAATTTTCGGCTTCGGTCAATTGGAACAGCCAACAGCTTACCTTGCTATACGATGTGGAGGATGCGGAAAACGATCCCCTGGAGATCACAGTGGCAATTTCGGGCGACGGCGGTAAAACGTATGCGCTGACGAGCCAGGTTCCCGTATCCGGCGATGTCGGCTTCCCGGTGCTGCCCGGTGCGGCACGAGCCGTTACCTGCGACCTGAGCGCCCTCAATCCCGCCGGCGCGACATTTACCGTTCGTATCGTAGCCGACGATAAACAACCCTTCGATCTGCAACAACTGGTCAATACGGTAGACAGCAATCGCCTGCGCGCCGATCTGACTTTTGTGGAAGGCATCCGGCACCGTACAGCCGGGTTGGCCCACCTCAACGCTGTGCGCGACTCGATGGGACACCTTTTTGAAGCCGCGGGCTTATTGACGGAGGAACACACTTTTCCCTATTCGACCTATACCGGGAAAAACATATTGGGTACTTTTTCCGGCACGGTCGCGCCCGATACGGTAATTATTGTAGATGCCCATTACGATTCGATGGCTAATGCGCCCGGGGCCGACGACAATGGCAGCGGTACCGTGGGGGTAATGGAAATAGCGCGCCTGTTGAGCCGTTATCCCACCAAAAAAACGCTGCGTTATATCGGATTCGATCTGGAAGAAGCAGGTCTGGTGGGCAGTTCCCGCTACGTTTCCGGCGGTCTGCCGGCTAACGAAAAAGTGGCAGGCGTATTCAATTTTGAAATGATCGGATATTATACCGAGGTGCCGAATACCCAACAGGTGCCGACCGGGTTCAACCTGATATTCCCTGCGGCTTACAATCAAATCGCAGCCGACAGTTTTCGCGGCAATACGATCATCAACGTCGGCAACTCAACCCATCCGGCATTGGCCGATCTGTTCAGCAACAGCGCCGCTGCGTATGTGCCCGATCTGAAAGTCCTTAAGGTGGTCATGCTGGCCAGTCTTCCGGTGCCCGATTTGTTGCGCAGCGATCATGCGCCTTTTTGGAGTGCCGGCCTCCCGGCGCTCATGCTCACCGACGGCGCTGAATACCGCAACAAGTGTTATCACACGCCAAACGATACCCTGGATGAAAAATTGAATTTTACCTTCATGTCCAACGTCGTGAAAACGACCCTTGCCGCCGCTGCACAGTTGGCAGAAATTCAACACGGCGACTGGGCCGTTGCCGGTTTCGACGGCACAGTGAGCGCCTCCGACCCGTTCGACACCTGTCCGGTCTCGGTTTCCCGGGCTGGCGAACGGGGAGTTAAGTTGCTTTTTGGCGCTTGTCCTGCGGAAAATCTGCGTATCGAATTGTACGATACCGGGGGAAAACTCTTGCACCGGGAAGGAATAATGGAGGCGCCGGAACAGGGCGCTTATCAATTGAACTGCCCTGATTTGTCCGCCGGGATATATTTCGTTAAAATTAGTTCGCCGGAAGGTAGCCGTACAGTGAAGGTAGCCCTACCTTAGCCGCTTTTACGCAAGCCGACAACCGACAGCAATCTTTGCCCCAACATGCGGGTATTTACAGACTTACATCAACTACCCCCGTTCAGCGATACCGTGGTGACCATCGGATCGTTCGACGGCGTACATACCGGCCATCGCCGGATATTGGAACAAGTACAAACGCTGGCCCGTTCTCTCGGCAGCGAAAGCATCGTGCTTACCTTCGAACCGCATCCGCGTACCGTGCTGCATCCGGACGATCCCTCTTTTAAACTTATTACGCTTTCTGCTGAAAAGATAAAACTGCTGGAGCAATGCGGTGTAGACAACGTCGTACTGGCGCCTTTTACCCTGGAATTTGCCCGGCAAAGCGCCCGGGCGTATGTCGAGGATTTTTTGATCCGGAATTTTCATCCCAAATATATTGTCATCGGGTACGATCACCGCTTTGGCGCCAACCGGGAGGGAAACATTGATTTTTTAAAAAAGTACGAAGCGGAAGGCGCTTTTTCGTTGCTGGAAATCCCGGCTCAGGAGGTTGATGATATCGCCGTCAGCTCTTCTAAAATACGCAATGCCATTGATTCGGCCGATATCCTGCACGCCAACCGGCTGCTGGGCTACCCGTTCTTTTTTACCGGCCAGGTGGTAGAGGGGAATCGCATCGGCCGTACGATCGGGTTTCCCACGGCCAATATCCGGATTGCCGACCGGCATAAACTGATTCCACCGGCAGGGATTTATGCGGCGCGGGCGAACCTCATCCATAACTCATCTTCCGAAGAGGAGAGGGCGCTCGATGCCATGCTCTACATCGGCCACCGGCCTACGATAGCCGGCGCAAACGAAAAAACCATCGAAGCACATCTGCTTGATTTTGAAGGTGATTTGTATGGCCGGGAAATTGCCGTGGAAGTGCTCGATTTCATCCGGTCCGATAAAAAACTGGACGGCCTGGAGGCGCTGCGCGCGCAGATAGAGGCGGATAAGGTGGAGATAGAAAAACGGTTGGAGGAATCCGTATCAGCGGTTGCAGACCCCACCCCCGACCCCTCCCCTGAAAGGGAGGGGGGGCGTGATCGTGTACGCTCTGCTGCCCCCCTCCCTTTCAGGGGAGGGGTTGGGGGTGGGGTTGCCATTGTCATCCTCAACTACAACACCCGGCGGCACCTGCAGGAATACCTGCCTTCGGTGGTGGCGCACAGTGCCGGCACGCGAATTATCGTGGCAGATAACGGCTCGCCGGACGATTCGATATCATTTTTGCGGGAACACTATCCCGACATTGAGGTGCTTGATTTAAAACAAAATTATGGCTTCGCACAGGGGTATAACGAAGCGCTACGGCAGGTAAAAAGCGATATCTACGTAATTCTGAACTCCGATGTGGAAGTCACAGCCGGCTGGATGGAACCAGTGTTGAAGGCGATGCGCGACAATCCGGCCATCGCTATTGCCCAGCCGAAAATCATGGCCTGGAGCAACAAGAGGCGCTTCGAGTACGCCGGCGCTGCCGGGGGCTGGATCGATTACCTGGGTTATCCGTTTTGCCGGGGGCGGATATTTAGTTACAACGAAGAAGACCAAGGGCAGTACGACACGCCGGAAGCCTGTTTCTGGGCAGCCGGCGCCGCGTTTTTTATCCGGGCGGATATGTACCACCGTTTCGACGGTTTCGACGGCGATTATTTTGCGCATAACGAAGAAATTGACCTCTGCTGGCGCCTGAAACGCGCGGGTTACCAGGTGTGGTGCATCCCGCAATCCGTGGTGTATCACCTCGGCGGTGGAACCCTGGAATACGAAAGCCCGCGAAAGGTTTTTCTTAATTTTCGCAACAGCCTGTATACCCTGCTGAAAAACGAGCCGGTCGCCAAGTTGCTCTGGCTGTTGCCCGCCCGGTTTTTATTGGATGGCGTAGCCGGTGCGCGGTTTGCGCTCAAGGGCCAATTCCGGGCAATATGGTCGATCGTGGAAGCGCATTTTTCTTTTTATAAAAACTTTGGCGATACGCTGCGCAAACGGCAAAACATTGCCTCCATAATAGCAAAAGAACGGATAGGGCCGATAGATGAAAATGGCGTTTTCAGGGGCAGTATCGTCTGGAGCCACTATGCACTTCGGATTAAACGCTTCAGTAAACTATTGAAACAGAAATGACATTACCTCCATATAGTGCCTTCCCAACTGTTGTGGCAGACAAAATTGTTTTGCGGCAGGTTTTGCCCGCAGATATCCCTGCTATAGTTGAAATTTCTTTCTATGATGCTAAACAGGCCCGGACAATAGCAGAAGCCATTGAAATGCAGGCCAAAATAGACCAGGATTATTTGGCCGGTAACTCCATTCACTGGGCCATTGCGGATAGAGAAAATAATGTTGTGGTCGGTACATGTGGCTACTATCGCGGATTTAATCAGGAAAAAGGTGAATTGGGCTGTGTTTTGCTGCCCGCTTTTCGCGGGCAAGGGTATATGTCTGCGGCCTTGAAAGCTGCAATCGAATTTGGATTGAATCACATAGGCCTTAAACGGGTAATAGCGATTACCTCAAAACAAAATGCCAAAGCTATTAAATTGCTCGACAGGCTTGGATTTGAACTGGTTTCGGATTTGTCGGACGATGAATTAAATTATGAATTGAACAACCCTAAAACTGATTTATATGCAAAGCTATGAACTTATATACGAAGACGAACATTTTCTGGTGGTCAATAAACCCGCCGGACTGCTGACAATTCCAGACCGTTTGGGCAGTAAAGACAGTTTGCAGGCAATCCTGGAACAGCGATACGGCAAGATATTCGTGGTGCATCGGCTGGACCGGGAAACCAGCGGTATTTTATGTTTCGCCCGGACGGAAGCGGCGCACCGGAACCTGTCCATGCAGTTCGAACACCATACCGTGGACAAATACTACCACGTTCTGGTTGACGGCGTGTTGCATCACGAAGAGGGTGAAATCAACAAGCCCATCGGTATGCATCCCGCCATTCCCGGCAAGATGGCCATTGTGGCCAAGGGGAAACCATCGCTGACTTTTTACCGTTTACTCGAACCTTTTCAACGTTTTACATTGGTAGAGGCACTCCTGAAAACCGGCCGAACGCACCAGGTGCGTGTCCATTTTCAGAGTATCGGCTATCCCCTGGCCATCGATCCGTTGTATGGCCGCCGGGCAGCCCTATTCCTGTCGGAAATAAAAGGCAAGAAGTACAAATCCGGCAAATTCAGCGGTGAAGAGCGCCCATTGATGGATCGCACGAGCCTGCACTCCTCCCGATTGCGCATCGATCACCCGGAAACGGGCGAACGAATGGAGTTTAAAGTTGAACTGCCGAAAGACTTTCAGGCGGTACTGGCGCAGTTGCGGAAATGGGGCGGGTAAATTGCGGCGGCTTCGCCAAAAGAATCCAAATCCTCAATCTTTCCACTCCTCCGGTCTTTTTTGGGTCCGGTACAGGCCTTCGGTACAGGGCGCCTGTGCCAGGGGATCAGATGTGAAAGGGAGTCTGTTTTTAATCAGTTTTGCTTCGGCGCCTTCGATCTTTTGGCGCATATCGATATGAATTATTTTATACCGGAATGAAAACACGCTGAAGGCGCCCAAAATTTGTTCTTTCGAATCATCTATGTTGTAAACATTGGGATTGAACACCGTTTGGGCAGGTATATCGAACAGCGTTCCGACATTTTGTGTTTGTATCGCAACCGATTGCAGATAGGCAAATACAGAAGCGGTTATCGCGCGCTGTTCTACGCGCAAATAGTAATTGTTCGGCGGCGTGGCAAACGGGACACGAACGATTCTTTGGGCAATCTGATTCCCGTCGCGCAGCTTATCCGACTGAACAATGACACGTGTATTGTATGAAATGCCCCAGCAATCATAAGGCGTACAGGGCACCCAAACTTCTTGTTCGTTCTCTATCACGATTTTGCAGCCAAAAACGCGCTCATAATGTTTCCAATCCCATTGATAATAGTTCTCCTGTCCGGGAATATCATTTGTATAGGCAAAAACATCAAACCCGTCGTAGTATAAATCGCCGGGAAGTCTTGACGATTCGCGCGTATAATACGCTGCTACTGAATCCACCGCCGGACAGGCAAGCATGGTTTCCGGTTTCGACTGATAGGTATTGCCATCCGCAACAACATACAAGGTGTAGGTTTCGCCAATCACGCCGTGAAACGTGGAATCGGCAATGCCGTCGGTGGTAAAGTCAGTTCGATTGCCCTTGCCGTCTAATACATAAGCCGTCGCCTGGGGCGGGTCCGAGAACAAGTAAGCGCCTTGCGGCGTGACACCCTTTAGCGTATAGTTGACGATTACTTTGCCATAGTTTTCAGTGAGTTCGGCATCTATAATCAGGAATTTTTTTGAATCCGGCAGCACAGACGAATCAACAGGATATTGACAGGTTAGTATAAAAGTCAGCAATACTGCGAGTCCGGCAAAAAGTACAATTTTATTCATGGCAGCACTATTGGAATTTAAAATTATAGGTTATAGAAAATAAGGGGTTGGGAAATACGCTGACTTTAAAAGGTTTGAAGGTGGCATAATCCGGGTTGAAAAAATAGGAGAACGCATTTTTTCGTCCGTACAAATTGTAAATCGTGACGACCCAGGAACTTTCGAGCCGGCGTTTTTTCATGGATGGGTTCGTGATCGTCCAGGAAAAATCGAGCCGGTGATATGCGGAAACCCGGGCATTGTTTCGATCCGTATATACCGGGATTATGTTGAGCCCGTTCTGGTAGAAACTGACCGGGGCAGTGTATGGGCGTCCGGTGCTGTACACAAAAGTGAAGGAAGCCGAGTTGTGCCGGTCATTTTGAAAACTGACTAAAGCGTTGAGCGTATGCGGTTTATCTATGCCGGTGCGAAACCATTCGCCGCGGTTAAGTTTTTGCAATTCCGGGAAATCTCCGGTGATTTGTTGCAGGCTCCGGGCGTAGGTATAACTCAGCCAGCCGGTCATTACACCTTTCTTTTTGTTTATCAGAAGTTCCATGCCATAGGCTTTCGCTTTTCCTTTCAGAAGTTGTATTTCCACAACCGGATTTATATTCAGCGATGCGCCGTTCACATAGTCAAAGATAGCATTTTGCCGGCGGTAATAGACTTCTGCCGACCATTCCCACATACGGCTCTCACTATCCTTAAAATACCCAAAGGAAACCAGGTCGCTTTGCGCCGGCAGGATATACCGGTTCGACGTTTTCCAACGAACATCCGGCAATGGGGTGGAATTGTTGGATATCATTTGCATGAACTGATTCATCCGGTTGTAGCCGATTTTGATCGAGCTATATTCATTGAGTTTGTATCGCAATGCCAATCGGGGTTCAAACCGGGCATAATGCGACTCCACCGCATTTTTAGGAATAAACAAAGTGTCGGTAATCGAATTTAAAGATTTCGGTGCGTCCGATGCATAAACAGGCACGGACACCGGGCCTAAGTTCCAGTAATTGACAAACCTGAAACCAATTTCAACTAAAAGATTGTCATTCAATTCATATTCATCGGATGCAAAAACAGCCAGTTCCCAGGCTTTTTCCCGGTCCAGGTGAACGGAGGTCAGCGACGAACCTGCTGTCGGCGTCAGGTCGGCCGGGTCTATGGCAAACCGTGTTGCACTGATGCCCGTATTGATCCGCTGGCGCGGTGTCGGCGCGTAAGTCATTTCAATTTTGGCATTGCTGTAATCCAGCCGGGTTTGGTAATCAAATCCTGCTTTTATATCGGAGGAAACCGTGGATGTTTTATAGAGCGACCGGACGGCGAGCACATTGAGATTGAGTTCGTCTGAAAAATAATGGTTCCAGCGCAGGGCAAAATTTTGATGGCCGTATTGCAGGGTAGCCTGTCTCGGGATGATATTGGCAATGCTGATTAAAGTGTCTACCTGGTAGGAATCGTAACTGGTGTAAGTGCTCAGGGAAATATGGTCCTTCACCGTGGGGTGCCAGGTAATTTTATTGGCCAGATCTAAAAATTTGGGATTAGTATCGGGCAGGCGTTTTTTGGCCACCTGACCAACCAGGACGTTATTATAGAATTTGATCAAATAGTCATTGAAAGAAAGCCGGGCGGAACTCATCACGGCTAATTTGTCTTTCAAAACCGGTAACTCGACATGCAGGCGATTTGAAATGAGCCCGACTGCGCCGCGCATGCTGAATTTTTCGGTATTGGGTTCGCTCATTTTCAAATCAAGCACGCCGGCAGTACGTCCGCCGTAACGTGCCGGAATCGATCCTTTATAAATCTGCATTTCCCGGATCGCATCGGTTGGAAACACGGAAAACAGCCCTAGCAGGTGCGTGGGATTGAAAACCGGCATATTGTCTAAAAGAATCAGGTTTTGATCCACGGCTCCACCGCGAATATTGACGCCGTTTGCGCCTTCTCCGATAGACGAGATACCCGGCAGGGTCTGCAAGCTCCTTAAAATATCTACTTCTCCCGCCGCCGGAGCGATCTTTTGCACGGCCTTCATACTCAGCACATTTACGCCCAATGACGGCGTTTCCATCGTTCGGACGGCGCTTTGTGCACTGATCACAATCTCTTCAATTTGGGTGCCGATGTTCTCCATTTCTATATGCTGGAGTTCATCGCCGGTCAGGGTGAATTTCCGCGAAAACGTATTGTAGCCCAGCAATTGAAACTTCACCACATGTTCTTCACAGGTAACCGGCATGCGCAGCCGGCCGGCCGAATCCGTGGCCACGCCGGTTTCTTTTCCATCCAATTTGAGCGACGCTCCGATCAGGGCTTCCCCGGTTTGCAGGTCCGTTATTTTGGCGTTCAGGTAACAGGGCGTTTGCGCCGCTATCCGGTTGCAGAGGAAAAGGGATAAAAAAATGAACGCCGTTAATAAGCGATAATATTTTTTATAAATCATTAATTAACAGCAGGATAGGTGATTCGTCTGTGGTTGCCAAAAGCCGGAGCAGAGTTGAAACGCCCAAAGTAGTTGAATCTCACAGATAAATTGGCCATGCCATTGCCGGCTTACGCCACATTTGCCAAATTGCGCTATATTTTTAGGGGCAATGTTCCGTTCGTGGGTGCCCTCGTTTGCAAAAAAGGGCTATTTTTGCTCTGCACTAATATTTTTAATCATGGCAACATTCACCCTGCAAATAAACAACCGCGAATACACCGCCGAAGTGGCGCCCGACACCCCGCTCCTCTGGGTTTTACGTGATCACTTGGGCTTGGTGGGCACAAAATACGGTTGCGGCATTGCGGTATGCGGCTCCTGTACCGTACACCTGAACGGCGAAGCCACCCGCTCCTGCGTGCTGCCCGTGTCGGCAATAGGCTCCGCAAAAATTACCACGATCGAAGGCCTTTCCGAAAAAGGCGACCATCCGCTGCAACAGGCCTGGCATGAAGTGGATGTGCCCCAGTGCGGCTATTGTCAGGCCGGACAATTGATGACGGCAGCGGCCCTGCTGGCCCGCAATTCAAAACCCAGCGACCGGGAAATTGAGGAAGCCATGACCGGCAACCTCTGCCGTTGCGGCACTTACCACCGCATCCGAGATGCAGTCAAACTGGCCTCCGGGCAATAATTGGACAGGATCGACAGGATATGCAGGATTTAAAGCGCTTGGTTTCCAAAAATTTAAGTCCTCTTAATCCTGCATATCCTGTGAATCCTGTCTCAAAAACACAATAGACGACCTGTCACTTTTTTTCATTTGAACATCATTTCCATGTCTACCATACAACATAGCCGCCGCGATTTTCTGAAACAATCCGCCCTGATTGGAGGCGGCCTGTTTTTGGGATTCGACCTTTTTTCCGCCCAAAAGTTCAAAGCAGTCGCCGCCGACCTCGCGATCGATGGCAACTTCGATTTCAACGCCTACCTGGCTATCAACACCGACGGCACGGCGACTATTTTTTCGCCCAATCCGGAAGTCGGCCAAGGGGTAAAAACCTCGTTTCCGATGACGGTTGCCGAAGAACTGGATTTTGACTGGACAAAAGTGAAGGTCGTGCAGGCGCCCCTGGATACGGATAAATACGAACGCCAGGTGGCCGGCGGCAGCCGCTCCACTCCGCACTCCTGGCAACGCCTGCGCCAGGCCGGCGCCACGGCGCGCCGAATGCTCCTGGATGCCGCCGCCCAACGCTGGGGCGTCGACGTATCTGAATGTTCTACGGAAAACGGCGTGGTCAAACACCCAGACGGCCGCCGACTCGGCTATGGCGAACTGGCCGCTGATGCCGCCAAGCTCACCCCGCCGAAAGACGTTCCACTGAAAGACCGCAAAGATTTTAAAATAATCGGCGGCTTCGTACGCGGCGTCGATAATCCGGCTATTCTGACCGGAAAACCGCTTTTCGGCCTCGATTTTTATCGCGAAGGCATGCTCACCGCCGTCATTCAACGCCCCCCGGCCTTCGGCCAAAAACTCAAATCGTTCGACGCCACGGCGGCCAAAGCCATGCCGGGCATCGTAGATGTCGTATCGTTTAAAAACAAAGTGGCCGTGGTGGGTAAATCCACTTGGGAGGTCATGCAGGCGCGCAAAGCCGTTAAAATGGAATGGGAAAAAGAGGCAGAACTGGAGAGCAGCTCCGACCACGACCGGCTGTTTACACAATTAATGGCCGGGAATACCGCCGAAGTGAAACGTAAAGACGGCGACCCTGATGCGGCTTTTGCTGCTGCCGCAAAAATTGTGGAAGCGGAATTTGAATGCCCCTTCCTGTCGCATGCTCCCATGGAACCGATGAATTTTTTCGCCGATGTGCAGCCGGGCAAGGTGGAATTGGTCGGCCCGGTGCAGGTGCCGCAATCGGCCCGCGACCAGGTGGCGAAACTGCTCGATATTCCGGTTGAACAAATTACCCTGGAACTTACCCGTATCGGCGGCGGCTTCGGCCGGCGGTTGCGGCCCGATTTTGTACTGGAGGCGGCGGAGTTGTCGAGCCTCGTCAAAGCGCCTGTTAAAGTGATCTGGTCCCGCGAGGACGATATGACCGGTGGTATCTACCGGCCGGCCGTGCGCTACCGGTTCCGGGCTGCCCTGGACAAAGCCGGAAACCTCACGGGCTATCAGTTGCGGGGCGTAGGCATCAACGCAGGCAACCCCACCCGGGAAAATAATTTCCCCAGCGGCGCGGTGCCGAATGTGCTGGTAGAAGCCGTCGAACATAAATCGCCCATTACCACGGGGCCCTGGCGGGCGCCGATCACCAATTTTTTAGCCGGCGCAGAACAATCTTTCTTGGATGAAGTGGCCGAAGCCGCCGGGAAAGACCCCGTTACCATGCGCCTGGAACTGTTTAAAAAAGCAAAAGAAACGCCGGTTGGCGAAAAGTTAGATTACGAGCCCGAGCGTTTTATCAAAGTCATCGAACTGGCTGCGGAAAAGTCTGGCTGGTTTAAAAAACGCAAAAAAGGCGTCCATCTCGGATTCAGCGTATATTATTCACACCTGTCGTACGTGGCGCAAGTGGCTGAAATTGTGATGACTAAGCGCAAGCCAGTGTTGCGGAAAGTGTATTGTTCCGTCGATTGCGGAATCCTGGTCAACCAAAGCGGCGCGCTCAACCAGGTGGTGGGCAGTATCGTGGATGGCCTCGGCCATGCGATGTACGGCCAACTGACCTTTAAAGACGGCGTTACCGAGCAGAACAATTTTCATACCTACCGGCTGATCCGGATGAATGAAATACCGGAAGTAGAAGTCTATTTTGTGGATAACGGCATCGATCCCACCGGCCTCGGCGAGCCGGCGTTGCCGCCTTTGAGCGGTGCGGTGGCCAATGCCCTGTATAAAGCGACCGGAAAACGTTTTCGGAAACAACCGTTTACCGCAGATAACGGGGCAATACTGGAGCGGCTGTTATAAATACGCGATCGGAAGTCTGTTAAAAAAATCTCTTGAACACGGCAAACGTCCACCAACCGAGAAAAGCCCCAACCAAGGCGCCGCCTAAAACATCTCCCGGGTAATGCACGCCCACATAAACCTGGGAGAAAGCAATGAGCGAAGCCCAAACCAGGAGCAGTAACCGTATGCCGGGAACTGCCCCTGTCAGTACGGCCCCTGCATATACCGCCACGGCGAAATGGTTGGCAGCGTGCGAAGACGTAAAGCTATACCCGCTCCCACAGGTCGTTCGCATCCGGACCTGGTCCTGCAAGGCCGGGTCGTTGCAGGGTCTTAACCGGCGAACATTCTTCTTGATCAGCGAACTGCTGGTAAAATCGGCCAATGCCACGGTGAGGACCAATCCCACGACGAATATCCAGCCTTTTTTGGTCCCGTAATTGTGCCAGGCAAACGCAACCAGAAACAGATACAAAGGCGCCCAAAACCATTTCTCGCGGCACCAGGGCAAGAGTGTGTCAAATACGGGATTGCTCAGGCTGGAATTAATCCAGTAAAACAAGGTAGTATCAATGGTTTGCCACCAGGTCATATCAGCGCGGTTTTTCTGCCAGTAGTACGAGCCTTTGGGATTTCTTTGGGTCAAAAGGCCCCAGGTCGTGATCGCCGAAGGTTTGCAGGAGATTTAGCCCGGCGGCGGAAAACATTTGCCGGAAATCGGCTAAGGTAAAAAGCCTTACCCGCTCCCGGAATTGAAAGCGGCGACCGCCCGTTTCAAATATGACCTGCTTGTAAACGTGTTTTTCCCGAATCGATTTTTTTAAGTGAAATTCGATGCCGTCGAGCGTTTTGGTTTCGGAGCGCACTAAGTGGTTGCGCACCCAGTCGGCGTTAAAAAAATCAAGTACAAAAAGCCCGCCGGGTTTGAGCCCTTTGCTGACGTTTTGCAGCGTTTTCAAATGATCCCGGTCGGTATTAAAATACCCGAAACTGGTAAAAATATTGAGAACGCCGTCAAAGTAATTTACCCGAAAGGGTTCTCTCATATCGTGTCGGTAAAAGGAAAGCCGATCGTGTTCGAAGTGGCGCGCAAAAGCGATACTGGCGGCAGAAACGTCCAGCCCCGTTACGTCAAAACCTTTTTCGGCTAAGTAACGCGCATGCCTGCCCTTGCCGCATGCCAGATCGAGCAAACGAGCGCCCGGTTGTAGCGGCAGCATACGTACCAGGTTGTCTATGAACAATTTAGCCTCGGTCTCGTCGTGGCTTTGGTATAAAATATGGTAATAAGGCGAATCAAACCAATTCACAAACCATTCGCTTGTCATAAGATACGGTTTTCAGGTCGGAAAGGTAAGACGTTCCTAAACATCGCAAGAGTGTTTTATTTTCACGGAAAAAAAACGGATGAATCTTTTATTGGTAGCCGCAACACCATTTGAAATAGCCCCTACACTTCGTTATCTGGCGGAAAATTTCAGCCAAACCCACCCAAACACCTGGCAAAAAGCCGATTTGCAGGTCAGCTCCTTAGTGACGGGCGTGGGCAGCATCGCCACAGCCTGGCATCTGGCGCAATACCTGACAACTATGCCGACGGACTGGGCCCTGAATGCGGGAGTTGCTGGCGCATTCGATCGAACTTTGTCTCTCGGCGATGTGGTGCAGGTCACTGCGGAGCAGTTTGGCGACCTCGGCGTGGAGGAAGCCGACGGCAGTTTCAGCGATTTGTTCCAATTGGGATTATCCGACCCCAATGACCCACCTTTTGTCAATGGAATGCTCTATAATCCCACCGCCGGACAAACGAAATTTTTGCCGCCGGTTCATGGGCTGACTGTCAATCGTGTTCATGGCCATGGCGCCTCCATCGAGGCCGTCAGGCAGTCATTTCCCCATGCACAGGTGGAAAGTATGGAAGGCGCCGCTTTTTTTTACGGATGCCTGTCGGCCAATATCCCCTTTGCCGAAATCCGGAGCATTTCCAATTATGTGGAAACCCGCAACCGCGAAAACTGGCAACTGGGATTGGCCATCGATAACCTGAACCGGGTTTTACTGGAGATACTCGACAGTTTAAAGGAATAAGTTATTCTTCCTTTTCCGTAAATTTCACACCAAACTGCTCCAGTTCCTGCATAATCGGTTCGTACACTTCCGGCATGATGGGAATATTCACGCCGGTGGTGGAAATTTTACCCAACAGCAGCAGTTTGACGAAGATTCCGAGTGGCAACCCAACCAGACGGGACATGGCCGTATCGGTGCTATTACTGCCCTTCATGGTTAGCGTGGAAGTTAATTTGTGCTTCTTTCGGTTAATCTCGTACTCAAAAACGTGCTGCATAATGACCATGTCTTTGTCATTTGGCTGAAGCGACCATTTTTCCAGCAGCAGATTTTCCAAAATAAGAGCGGGTGTCGCGTTTTGCACCTTGATGCGCCTTTTACTGAACAAGCCCAGCCACTCCAACTTGTCCATGATCTCACTTTCAGGGTCTACCTCAATTATTTTGGCCGTCCGGTCTTTTACGGAACCGGTATGTTGACTGATTCCCAGGAAGGCTTCCATCAGGTCGTGGTAAGTCAGTTTATCTGAATCAACGATAGGAAAGGTGGCATCCGTAAGACCGATCCGTACGAGGGCATTCCAGGCATCGCAAAACCCCCTGTGGCGGATAGTGCCACGGAAGAGCGTTTTGATGTCCTGCAAACCATACGCGTCGCGGTAGAGGAGCGAGTCGCGGTTGGCGTACACTTCCCAATCCCCCATACCGGGGATATTGACGATGCGGTATTGGCGGAACAGGCGGCGGTACGGGATATATTTTAACTTGCCATCCTCCAAAAATTGTGCGGTCCCTTGTCCGGCCAGCACTACATTACGGGGATTCCAGCTAAACTTGTAGTGCCAGGGGTTAGTATCGCTTTCCGGCGCCACAAGTCCTCCGGTATAGGAGTAAAAAGCCGTTATTTTGCCTCCTTTTGCCTGTATCTGATGAATACGTTGCATGGCGCTCATGTGGTCGATGCCGGGATCGAGGCCCAGTTCATTCATAAATACCAGTGCCCGCTGCCGCGCCTCATCGCCCAGGCGAAAAACCTGTTTGGACACGTAACTGGCCGTCACCATGTGTTTGCCTAAGGAAATACAATCCTGTGCCACTTCCAGGTGCATCTGTGGGGGCAAAAGAGACACCACCACATCATGCCTGTTAATTATATCGCGCCGGTCGTTCGGTTTCGACGCATCGAGCCAGATCGCGCGGGCATTCGGGTTGTTGCCGACTTTTTGCTGTGCAAGGGTTATATCGGCATCCGCCACGGTAATAAAAAAATTATGTAACCGGGCTTGTTCGAGAATGTAGTTGATCAGCGCCGTAGCCGAACGGCCCGCACCGATGATAAGCAGATTTTTCATATTGATTTACAGAATAAAATAATTCACAATTTATGTAATTCAGGTTATTCAAAAAGTGTTAATAACCAATGATTTGAATTTATAAGGTTAAGTTATCAGGCAGATATATATTTCACAACCATGAAAAAATGTTATTTTTTTTCTGAATCTGCTGTCGCATTTTTGCACCATCAAAAAATACCGGCGCTGGTCAAATGAGAACAGCATGGTATTTTGGATATGTTCATGGGATTTCAACTTTTGGCGCGATTATAAGCAGGAAGCCATTTTTAATTTCGATTTTCAAAATTAAGTCGGCTTTCTGCTTGCGCTAAAAAGGAAAAGGCCGACCTTGTCGGCCGGCCCCCATTCCTAAAAGGAGATGTGCATGGGATTAAAACGAATTTATTGCCATAGGGGGGGATTAAGTATGGCGGAGGAAAATGGATTCAAATGTATCACAGCCCAAATGTAAGCGACTATTTTTAGCGGAGCAAATCCTCTCTCTAAAAAAATCACCGCAGGCCAAAATTTAGGCCGGTTAAACGGCCGTTTATTCCCCGGAAACCACAATCGTACCGGAACATCAAACTTTCACATATCATCAAATTTGCAGCGGCTTATGAACACACCTGTTACAATTAAGATCAAAAATGGAACAATCCGTGTTGCTAATCCCCGCTAACCTTCAGACCTATCTGTGAACAACGTTCTCCGGCGCAACGCCTGATTTGAACAATGCTCATGGGAAAATACCTTCTGGTCCTGCCGAATGTGGCGGGACTTTTTTTTGGCCCTTTCGGGAGCGGATGAACAATAACTGGTCACCCCAGTTATTATTTATCCGTTTCTTAAGGCATAAAATACATGAAGAATCATTACCTGCTGCGCATTTGCCCTCATCTGCTAATCCCCAATCCCAGGTCTCGCAACGGCTTTGGGTTACAGCGGCGCGAAATGCCGTTTCTGCTGCCTGGCTGGTGTTTTCCGATCATTTTTCTGCTTCTCCCCTTCACTCAAGTTGCCCAAATACGTTGTCTGTCCCATCATGCGGAGACTATAAATGCCTTGCGTTTCCCGGAATTAATATCCCAACGTGTGCAATTGCAGGCGAAAATGGACCAGGCATTACTCCAGCCAGACGCCCTTTCGCGTGCGGTAGTCACCATTCCGGTCGTCGTGCATGTCGTGTATAAAGAACCGTTTGAAAATATTTCCGACGAACAGATATTCAGCCAGATCGCCGTGCTGAACGAAGACTTCCGCCGGCTTAATAGCAACGCCGGTACGGTGCCGCCGCCATTTGCCCCTTTTGCCGCTGATATGGAAATGGAATTTTGTTTGGCCGGACACGATCCCGACGGCCAACCTACCAGTGGGATCACACGCCGGCAGACTACCTGGAGCAATATAGGCGACCTTCTGGCCCCCGACGGACGGCCCAGAATTAACTACGCCGAACTCGGTGGGGAAGACGCCTGGGATTCCGAACGTTACCTGAATATTTGGTTGGGAACCATCGGTGGCGGGGCGCTCGGGATGGGTACTTTCCCGGGAACGGCTCCGCCGGAAGAAGACGGCGTGGTGATAGATCCGCGGTATTTCGGTACGACGGGGCTGGCCGCTTCATCTGCGCCACACCATCTGGGCCGAACGGCCACCCATGAGATCGGTCATTTTTTCAACCTGAAACATATTTGGGGTGGAGATACCAATATTTGCGACGACGACGATGAGGTGGCCGATACGCCTGTGCAACGTTCTGCATACCTCGGCTGCCCGGCATTCCCCCAGATGAGCTGCGGGAATTCTGCCATGTTTATGAATTTTATGGACTATACGGATGATGTCTGCGTGTCGCTGTTTACCCTCGGTCAAAAAGCGCGTGTATGGGCGGCACTCAATATCGCCCGCCCGGGTTTGGTGGGGACCGTGGTTTGCAACACCACAACAGTTGGCGACCTTGTTGCCAAAAGTAGTTTCCGGCTGGCGCCAAATCCGGCTAAAGATATGTTATGGATTGATTTTGAAGAGATTACATCAGTGCCCGCGCAAATTTCCGTTTCAGATATTACCGGAAAAGTCTGGATGACACAATGGACCGAAAAAAACGCCGCTACTCCTGTACAATTGGATGTATCCACTTTGCCGGCCGGGTATTATATGGTGTCTGTTTTGAAGGCAAGGATATTTGCGAGTCAATGCTTTGTAAAATCTCCTTGATTTAATATCAGCAATTTCTAATGTAAAATATTTTCGCGGTTACGCCCGTGCTACCCCTATCCCCTTTTCCTCCCCCCCGAACTTGTCATCCCGGAGGGAACTGTCCGCACTACGAGGGCCTAACATGCGGGGTTTCCCTCGTAGAGCGGACAGTTCCCTCCGGGATGACAAGTTCGGGGGGGAGAGAAAAAGGGGTTAGGGGTAGTGCGCGGGTTATGCACGGCCGAGGCTGGGATAGCGGCTGATGACAAACAGGAGGAAAGAAGAGGAAGAGGGGACAGCATGCGCGCAATTGTTTTACATTAGAAATTGCTGATTTAATATAAAAAAATCCGCATTCATCCGCGTATCCATCACTCTTAAAGGAATAGATACACAGATGAACGCGGATTTTACGGATTAACGCGGATTGATAGGTACGCGGTTAATACCTGAATTTCGTCATCTTCCCGTTTTCATCTTTGATGATATAAGCATCCTGAAAACCGGAGACACGCAATTTATCCGTAGTCGTGATAGCCTTTTCCACATTGGGAAAACCGGTCAGCATGATTGCCGTCATATTGGTATCGCCGATAGGCCATTTTTCGATCACCGCTCCGGAGGCATCCAGTTTCTTTGGGTCAAAATTCTGCGTATCGTTCATGGCACAAACGCGAATATAATACTTGGCATTGGATGCCGGAACCGCGGTGGTAGTGCCCGGTGTTGAATAGGTCACCGGTGTCGCTGTTAATGTTTTCGGCGCTGTGACGGCGGGCATTGCGCCGGCGCGTCGATCTGTAGTGGTATCATCTACCTTTTCCGTGACGACGATAGCATCTTTGTAACCCAACTTTACGGCTTCTGCCTGGGCGGCCTCCGCTTGGGCGTGTGCATCCCAGGTGCCTAAACGTACACGAATCCGATCGTTTTCGGGCCGCATATACACATTGCCGAGTGATTGCAGGTTAGCATAGTCGCTCATGAAAACAGATTTGTCGGACGACCATGATGCTACCTGCACCGCGAACCGGATGGGGGCTGCAGCGGGCAACGCCGTTTTGGTCTCCGGCGTCGTCTTCAGCCCTTTGGCTGCGACGGAGGCATTGTATTGGGCGGGAGTGAGGCCGGCTGCATTATTGGCTATCATACTTTGATCAGCCTGAGTTTCCCACACCACAAAAGCGTCTTTGTGGCTTTTGGCCACTTCTGCCTGAACGTCGTTTGCTTCTTCCCTGGTAGGATAAACGCCGAGACGGAGTTTATTCATTTTGCCTTCTTTTACCGCATACAAATTGCCATACTTGGTCAGGTCATCATATTTCTTGATTTTACTTTCCGTAAATTTTTCCGGGTTAGCGGAAATTTGAACGGCATATCCGGTCACTTTGGGTTCCGTTACGGCCGTAGTGGCAGGTTGTTGCTTACTGAGCGTGGTCGCTGCCGGTGTGGTAGTTTGCCCCAACTCAGCCAGGGTGATCATGCCGCCCGAAGCCGGGGCGGTAGTGTTGTAGGTGGCAGGAGTGGTTGCCGTTGCCCTGAGCGTGTTAAGGGGGTCCAGCAGAATCGGGGAAAGTTCCATGTCCGCCTTGAGCGCGCGTTCTGTTTGAAGCGTACTGACAAAGTTTTGGAATCCCTCTGCGCCGTACGAAATATCGTATACCTGATAGGCCCGAAGCATCAGAGTGTATTGTCCGGAGGCATTGCTCGAAGCCAGGGTTTCGTGTGTACCCTGTTTGTTTCGGGCGGATACCACTGCGCTCTGTACCGGCTTGCGGGTACTCGCGTCGAGCACAAGTCCGGAAAATTTGGTCCGCTGGTCGGAACTCATGGCCACCGACATTTCCTTCCGGGTTTGTGTGTTGATCGGAACAGTTACATCTTCCAAGCCGCTTTTGCGTATGATGAGATTGCAGGTTCCGCCTTTCGGAAAATAGAAAGAGCCTTTCCCGGTAATATCAGTGTAGATGGTGCCGAGTCCACAGGTGGTCAGGTTCAATTCGGCAGCCGGCAAAGGTTGTCCCCGGTCGTCGAGCACGAATACGGTGTATTTTTCGATGGCGCCGTTCTGTACCGGGTAATTATAGGTGACCGGGGCTGTGCCGGATTCCAGGTTATTCATCGTAGCGGCAGGCGTGGTACTGGATGCAGGCGGGGTGTAAATGGAACTTGTTTCCGTATAGTCGGAAACGAGCACCGCGTTCAGGTTTTTTTCTCCCGACGAACTAATAGGCAGCACCACCGGCCGGTACCCGGCCTTGCGCACGGTGACACGGCAATTGGCTTTCCCGGCGGCCACGGCGAAAGAATACTGGCCGTAGTTGTCGGTTTGTTTGATGCCGGCATTGCAGGCGGAAAAGTCAATTTCAGCCATACTGATCGGGTTTTGCTGCGCATCAGTGACGGAAATGACAAATTCATCCACTTTTTTGCGGATTTGCCAGATATCCTCGTTTCCACGCCCTTCGGAGCGATTACTGGTCAGATAACCGATACTGGAAGCGGCGTCGAAAACAAATCCGTAGTCGTCGCGTGGCGAATTGATGCCGGTCCCGAGATGGACGATATTGCGCGCAGTATTGTCCTCCAGATCGGCCCGGAATACATCCATGCCGCCAAGGCCGTTGTGCCAGTCGGAGGAAAAATACAAGTTATTACCATCGAAAAACGGCGTCACTTCATTGCCTGCCGTATTGAGTGGTGCGCCCAGATTGCGGGGCGTGGACCAGTTGCTGCCATTCCAGGAAGAGACGTAAATATCCCAACCGCCGTAGCCGCCCTCCTGATTGGAGGCGAAATACAGGGTGTTTCCATCGGGCGACAAACTTGGGAACCCGGTTGCAAAGTTACCGTTATACGGAAAGGCCTTTTCATTGAGCCAATTGCCTTCGGATACAGTTGCAATGTACAGGCTCATGTTTACACCTTTTTCGGCGATCTGGCGGGTGCCGTCGATAAAATTGTTCCGGCAGAAGGCCACCCGTCGGCCGTCGCCTGAAAAGCTGACCGGCCCTTCGTTTAAATTACTCTGAAGGTCGCTGCGCAAAAAGGCAGGATTTTGCAGGTAAGTGCCTGCCGCATTGCGCTCCGTAACATACAGCTGGTTGTATGCACTGCCGGTCCAGTCTGAAGTGGTGCGGGCTGCTGTTTTGCGCTGAATGTCGGTGCGGGCCGAATTATAAACGACTTTATTCCCGTAAAATGCCGGGCCGTAATCGGCAGCGGTAGTGCTCAACGGTTCGTTTATGGCCTGGTACATACCGTCTTTGTTAAAGGCTTGCAAAGCAAAATCGCACATCTGCGCGAAATGCCGGCCCACGGTATTGTTGCTTTCGCTGTACATCACGAACCATTTTTTTGCACCCACATAATCGCCGGTTTGCATCAGCGCTTTACCGTAGCGAAACATGGCGTCCGGTTCCACTTCGCTCCGTAAAACGGCGCGATCGTACCACGTAAGCGCTTCCTGCGGCCGGTTCAGCTGGAAATAACAGTCGCCGGTACGCGCCAGGGCATGGGCATTGTTGGGGTCCTGTTTCAGCACCTGCTCATAAGTGCGCAGGGCTAAGTTATAGGCGTACAGATCGAATTGTTTGTCGGCACGCATGAGGTCTTCCGTCACGGAAGTTTGAGCGGTCACGCCGGCTGCAAAACAGGTAAATGCAGCGGCCAATAACCACCCGGCACGAAAAGTCGTGTTCATAGCAGTATGATTAATTACGGTTAGAACAGTTTAAAATGAAACGTCCTGCTGGAGGGAGAACAGGTAAACGCACTAAGGATTCAGCCAAATTAAGCACAATAAACTTAAAAAGCGCCTGACTTAGTATAGTGGAGAGACTATCATTTGAAGAGGAACGCCACAAAGGTAAGGTGTTTTACAATACCGCGCTACCCCCCGTGTAATAATAAGCAGTAGGCGGTGGGCAGTAAGGCAGTAGGCGGTTGGCAGTAGGCGGTGGGCAATTCCCGGTTTGTACGATCGACCCGATTTTCGAGGTGTAGTCTGCGAGGCACGAGCAGGCGACATCTCGAAAATACTATTTGAGGTTGAAAAGGTGTCGTCTGCCAGGTACGAGCAGGCGACATCTCGAAAATCAGATAAGTATACATTTGAGGTTGAAAGGGTGTCGTTTCAACTGTTTTTGAGATGTCGCCTGCTCGTGCCTCGCAGATATCTCAATAAATCGTAAATCGTAAATCGTAACTGTTTTTGAGATGTCGCCTGCTCGTGCCTCGCAGATATCTCAATAAATCGTAAATCGTAAATCGTTAAATCGTAACTGTTTTTGAGATGTCGCCTGCTCGTGCCTCGCAGACTACACCTCAAAAACCGGCAAAGGCCATCAGGCAATAAAAAAGCGAAAAACAAGTGTCAGTTTAAACGACTTGTCTTTCGCCCTTTATTTACTCACTGGCCTACTGCCTACTGGACCACTGCCTACTGGCCTCCGCCTGCGCGGTAGATGTATTTTTCGATATCCCGCCAATCCGAGGAGGATTGATTCGGAAAATCGCGGTGCAAGCGCTCGTAGGCTTCTTTAGCCGCATCTTTGTTGCCCTGGTACTCGTTAAGCATACCCAGTTTTTTCAGGTAGTAAGAAACAAGTACGTCGTTTTCGCCGGCAGTAGTGGCCTTTTTATAGTTATCAAGGGCCTTGTCATACTCTTTTTTCTCGGAATAACAATCGCCGAGTAACCCGTATTTCATGATAGGGAGCAATTCGCCTTCCCCATCGAAATCCTCTAAATAGGCAATCGCGTTGTCAAAATCGCCCAGGCGCAGGTAGCATAAACCTGCATAATATTTGGCGGAGTTGCCCGCAGGCGTGTTACTGTATTTGTCAGCGATGGCTTTAAACCCTTCGAATCCGCCGCCCGGGTTTTCCAGGGCGAGTTGGAACGAATCGCGGTCAAATTGAATCTGGGCTTGCCAAACGGCACTCACCGCTTCTTTCTGCTGGGGTTCTACGATCAGGGCTTTGTAGCCCCACCAGGCCATCACCACTACGGCGATACCACCAAGAATATACAGAATCAGATGTTGATTGGTTTCCCAAAACGGACGGGATGAAGCTTGTACCTCTTGCACGTCTACGGTTGTGTCGGCGACCGATTGGGATGATTTGCGTTTTGCCATTGTCTGCGTGAAATTAAATTTTTTTAGACTTTATCCGGATACCTTTCTAAAAAGGCGTGCAAAAGTACGTAAAGTTTGGTTAACAATAAAAATAGTTTGAAGTTTGAAGTTCGGAGTTCGGAGTTCGAAGTTTGAAGTTCGAGAGGGGCACTTTGAAGTTCGAAGTTTGAAGTTCGAAGTTCGAGAGGGGCACTTCGAACTTTAAACTTCAAACTTCGAACTTTAAACTCTACCCCAATCCGACGACCGA
>CAUJEY010000314.1 GCA_963169325.1 Bacteroidota bacterium | reverse complement strand
ACTCGCGTTAGTGCGAGCTCTTGTTCTTTCGTTTCCTCCAGAACAATCGCACCTCCTTCAAGCTGATCGGCATCTTGGCTCGTGTGATTCTTGCATCCACATAGGTTGTATATTTAACGCACGCCTCGTGGCGCACCAGATGCCGCAGATTATTTTTAAGCGTCGTCAAAAAAATCTGCGAAATCTGCGGGAGAAAAAAATCTGCGGAAGTCTGCGAAATCTGCGAGAGAAGAAAAAAATCTGCGGAAATCTGCGAAATCTGCGGGAGAAAAAAAATCTGCGGAAATCTGCGGAAATCTGCGGGAGAAGAAAAAAATCTGCGGGAGACCAAATAATCGTCGCAAGAAAACTTTCTGCGAGAATTTTTGAGTCTCCCTTATTTTTTAGTCTTCCTCTTCCACCGGCACCGGATTGCTCACCCACATCAGGTAAGCTTTCAGAAATCCGTTGAGGTCGCCGTCGAGCACGGCGTCGGGGTTGTGTACCTTGTGCCCCGAGCGGAGGTCTTTTACCCAGCGGTCGTCGAGCACGTAGGAGCGAATCTGGCTCCCCCATTCGATTTTCGATTTGCCCGCTTCAACTTTGTCTTTTTCTTCCTGGCGCCGGCGCACTTCGAGTTCATACAGGCGGCTTCTCAACATATTCATGGCGCGGTCGCGGTTCTGGTGCTGGCTGCGTTCGGCCTGGCATTCCACCACCACCCCGGAGGGCAAGTGACGGAGTCGCACGGCCGATTCGGTCCGGTTCACGTGCTGGCCGCCGGCGCCCGAGGCGCGGAACACATCCATCTCGATATCGTCGGGTTTAATGACGATTTCGATGCTGTCGTCTTCCACGAGCGGATAAACGAACACCGAAGAAAACGAGGTCTGGCGTTTGCCCTGGGCATTGAACGGGCTGATGCGCACGAGCCGGTGTACGCCGTTTTCCCCTTTGAGCCAGCCGTAGGCGTAATCACCACGAATTTCGATGCTGGCCGATTTGATACCGGCAGCGTCGCCTTCCTGCTCGAAGAGGTCGATCACTTTAAAGCCCGACTTTTCCGCCCACATGCGGTACATCCGCAGTAGCATGGCCGACCAGTCGCAGGCCTCGGTACCACCGGCGCCGGCATTGATGGTCAATACGGCGTTCATGGGATCTTCCTTCTGATTCAGGGTGCTGCGAAATTCAGCATCGGCCAGGATACCGGCGGCACGGGCATACTGAGCATCCACCTCGGTTTCGGTGGCCATGCCTTCTTTTTGAAATTCAAATAGGCCCTCCAGGTCGTCAATTTCGCGGGCGAGGTCGTTGTATTCGTCTACCCAGTTTTTACTGAGTCCGATTTTGCGCTGGATACCTTCGGCGCGTTTGGGGTCATTCCAAAAATTAGGGTCGATGGTTTGGCTGGTCAGGTCTTCTATTTCGCGGAGCCGGTTGTCCACGTCAAAGATACCTCCTCAAGACCGCCAGTTTATCTTTCAACCCCTTGAGTTGTTCGATAGTCATAACTGGAAACGGAGAATTTTAAAAGGTTAACTGGTTTGAAGGTTTGAAAGTTTCTGGTTTGAAGGTTTGAAGGTTTGAAGGTTACTGGTTTGAAGGTTTCTGGTTTGAAGGTTTGAAGGTTACTGGTTAGAAAGGTTGGCTGCAACCAGGAACCTTTTTAACCAGAAACCTTCAAACCAGTTAACCTCAAATCACTTCAACGTAAAAAATGAGTTCAGAGTTCGGTGGAATCTGGCCGGCGGGTTGATCGCCGTAGCCGAGTTTGGACGGAATAAAGAAAAAGCCGGAGCCGCCGTGGTTGAGCAGCATCACGCCTTCGTCGAATCCGGGGATCATTTGTCCGACGCCTGCGGGGAACGGATAGGGTTGTCCGCGCTGATAGGAATTGTCGAACATATTGCCGTCTTTCAGGCAGCCGTAGTAATGTACTTTGATACCTTCACCCTGTTTTACCGGGGCGCCGGCGCCTTTATTGTCGATCAAAACTTTCAGCCCGGAAGCGGTGGTGGTCAGTTGGCTGCTGAGATTGCCGGAAGCGTAGTTTTTTACCGTCTCCTGTGCCTTGTTTTGCACCGACTGGAATTTTGCCTCTGCTTCAGCCTGCTCCTTGTCTTTTTCAGCCTTGGAAATCACATCGACCAACACAATTTCATAGCGCACCTCTTTGGCATCTTTTAAGCTCTCCGGGATAAACTTGCGCAAAAAGGTGTCGATTGTTTCATAAGTAGTGGCGCTGTCGCCTTCTCCCATCAGCAACAAAGCATCATAAAGGGCGGGTACGCGCTCGGGCAAACTCTCCTTTGAAGCAATGTTGTATTCCCGCGGGCCGCCCAGCGACCTCAGTGTGCTCGCCAGCAGCGAGTCGCCGACATAAGTGTCGTGGTTGACCATTACCGTTTCGCCGGGCTGGGGTTTTACGCCGCCTTTGTCGGTATGATTGATAAAACGATAACCGTGCTCGGTTTTGATGCCCTCCGATTGGCAGGCGGTGAACGATACGACACCGGCTAGAAAGGCTAAAAATAAAATGTTACGCATGAGTGTGTGAATGAAAAGTTTGCTGAATAGGTAATGGAACTGTGCGGTTTATTCACCAGGACGACGCTGGGGTACCCGGTGATTAACGAAGTATCGGGTCATTTCGGCTTATTCACCGGATCACTTGCTGTCATCCGGTGAATAATGGTATCAGGTTATACTACCCCCCGTTTTTTTTAGTCAAAACATCTTTATACAAGGGCAAAATATCTTTAAACTTCTGGATCGTGGTTTTCAGGCTTTCGTGGGAGTAAGCGCCGGAAGCATTTTTATGTCCGCCGCCGTTGAAGTGGGTGTGGCAAATTTCCTGCACATCCAGGTCGCCTTTAGAACGCAGGCTGAGTTTTACGATCGTCGGTTGGTTGTGGATAAAAGCGGCCAATCGAACATCGCGCATCATCAACAGGTAATTCACGATGCCTTCGGTGTCGCCACGCTGAATCTCAAATTCCTCATAATCTTTTCGCGACAACCATATCAGGGCGGTGCGGTATTCCGGAAAGTATTCCATCCGGTTGCTCAGGCAATGACCGAGCAGGCGCAGGTTTTTCTCTTTTTGAGAGTTAAAAATACGGTCCTGTATGTCCGTATCCTGTACGCCGCGGTCCACCAAGTCGGCGGCAATGCGGTACACCATGCTGTTGGTGGCGTGCCGGAAAGAACCGGTGTCGGTCACCAGGCCGGTATATATGCAGGCGCCTACCGTGGGATTGATCTTCTGGCTATCGCCCATGCCGGTGATAAACCGGTAGACCAATTCGCAGGTGCTGCTGGCAGCGGGTTCGGAAAACACATAGTCGGCCATTTCATCGGGGTACAAATGATGGTCGATCAGGATGCGCGTGCCCGGCAGGTTTTTTACCATTTCGCCCAACCGGTCGATACGGCTGTAAGAATTGAAATCCAGGAAGATAAACACGTTTTTGCGGTTCAGCACCTGTTTGCATTCTTCGGTATGGATATCCCAGACCAGGATGTCTTCCGCGCCGGGCAGGAACTCAAACTCTTCAGGATATTCGGAAGGAAACAACACATGCACCGTATGGCCGTATTGCTCCAAATAGTGCAGCATAGCCAGCGAACTGCCGATTGCGTCACCATCCGGATTGCGGTGTGAAAAAATTGCCACATTCTGCGGAATATGCAGCAACTGCCGTAGTGCAGAAGAAAATTCCATACCTGTTCCTCTTTGCGGGTTATAAGGTCAAACTTTGCCTGAAAGCGGGCGCAAAATTACGCTATTTGGAGGGCTTTTGCCGGATGACCGCATTTTATTTTTTTAAAAAGCCTTTCAGATAGCCTTTTTAAAATAAAATCTCGCTCTACCTTTGCGGCCTTTTTACGGAGTTATGAGTTATAAGTTATGAGTTATCCCACATCATAATTTATAACTCATAACTCATAACTACAAAACTCATGGCAAGCAACAGAACCTTTACGATGATCAAACCCGACGCGGTACGCGCGGGCAACATTGGCAACATCCTTCAAATGATCAATGCCGCCGGTTTCCGGATCGTGGCCTTGAAGCTCACGCAAATGAGCATGGAACGCGCCGGACAATTTTACGAAGTTCACGCCGCGCGCCCCTTCTACGGCGAACTGTGCGAATTTATGAGCAGCGGCCCGATTGTAGCGGCTATCCTGGAAAAAGACAACGCTGTTGAAGATTTCCGCAAACTGATCGGCGCCACCAACCCGGCTAACGCCGAAGAAGGCACCATCCGCAAATTGTACGCCACCAGCGTCGGCGAAAATGCGGTACATGGCTCGGATAGCGACGAAAACGCAGCGATCGAAGGCGCGTTTCACTTTGCCGGAGTGGAGTTATTTTAAGGCAATTTTGCCACGTTGGGATGAGTTGGCACTCCTCCTTGGGTGTTTTTCTGCGCGCAGCGAAGAATTCGAAGGCCTATTCTATCGGTTTTTATCAAAAATATTAGCCTTTAGCCTCGGATTCTGCGCTGCGCTGCTAATGACAGGAACCAAAAGCACCCGTCAGTTTGTTGCTTTTTGTCCAAGGCAGTCAATAAGACGCTGCCGCCAACCGAAATGAAAGATACCCTTCAGTTAATTGAACCCGCTCCCGGCTACGAGCCCGCCTATCGCCGGTTTTTCGCGGATTATCAAGCCTCCGGCGAAAAGATGATTCCCTTCACCCTGCGTTTTGACAGCACTGATTTCCCCAAATACCTGGAACAGTTGCGCGGTTTTTCGCTGGGCATTGACGTGCCCGAGCATTTCGGCCCGCACTCTACCTTCTGGCTGTTGACCGGCGATGGTGAAATCAGCGGCGCCATCAATATCCGGCACCGGCTTACTGAGGCTATGCGTAAAATTGGCGGGCATATCGGATACGGCGTGACGCCGAAATACCGCGGCCATGGACATGCCACCGTTATGTTGCGCCTGGGCCTGGAAAAGGCGCGCGCATTGGGCATTGATAACGCCCTGATTACCTGCTATAAAAACAATATCGGCTCTGCAAAGGTAGCCCTCAACAACGGCGCTGCACTCGATTCGGAAGCGTTGATTGAGGGGGAGTGGGTGCAGCGGTATTGGATACGGATTCTTTAGAGGCGACTGGTTATTCTCTGGACTCGCCAAACGGCGTACGTACTAAAAGCGTTATCTTACATACGCTCCCAGCCACTTACACTCCTTCACCATCTGCTGGTAAAATTCCGTGTCCTTGTACCGCCCCAGGCGGTCGTAGTATCCCCGGTACGCCTCCGGCAAAAACGGGACGAGTTTGCTGCCCGGCCGGTATTTGCAGTCCGGATCGCAGAACCATTGTTTCTGCTGACAGCGGGCGGCCATAAATGCCGCTCGGGCAGACAGCTCGGGGCTTTGGGTTTCGGCCAGGGCTTTTTCGAAATAACTGAGCGCCAGGCTGAGGTCGGTGTTTTCGCGGTTGCCATGCGGCGAATTGGCCAGCGGAAACACCGGCCCCTGCGCCAACCGGAGCCAGTTGTGGCCGCTCCGGTAAAAATCCATTACCTCCCACTCGAAGCCGAAATACGACATATTGTAATAGGCCAGGCCGATCAGGTAGAGATACCAGGCGCCCGCCGGATCGTTCTGCGCCACGGCTGCCTTGGCTTTAAACTCATAATCCAGAATTTTCTGCACCACCTGCCGGCGGTTCAGCAACAGGGAGTCGTTCGTCGGCCGGTCGATGCGCTCGTCAAATATTTCCTTGAACGGGGTGAATTGTTGCAGATTACCCGTTGCGCCCGCCGGAATTTGCCGCAATACCGACAGCGCTGCCTCCGGCTGACCCACACTCAGGAAGTATGCGCCCTTTATTTCCAGCAATTTAGCCTTTATCAAATTGGGATTGGTATCGATCTGCATGGCGCGTTCCAACAAGATAGGGTCGTTGCTTTCGGCTAATTTTAACAAATCGTCCAATACGTCGAGCCGGGGGTTGTAACCGATGGCCGCCGGATCGTAGGCCGCCAAAATGGCCTTGCCGGGGTGGTTGCTTTCCGCGTAGCGGGCCGACAGAAAATCCTGCAAAAACGGCTCGAAACTGGGAAGCGTCTTGAAGGTATCGTAACTGCGTATCCGGAATGCCGCCTGGTCGGCGGATGCGGTGGAGCCGTCGAGGTTCAGGATTTCGAGCAGCAATTCCCAGATGTCGAGCTGGCGGCGCAGGTGGTCATCGTATTCTTTTCCTTTTTTCAGCAGGTCTTTGGCCCGCTCGAACGATTTGACCGCGGCATAGCGGTCGCCGGCCAGGAGTTCGAGATAGCCGATCATGGCTTGCCAGAGTTTCACATTGGGGGTTTTGTCCTCGTGTACCACCCGGCGCGCGAACCGTTGCAGGCTGATCAGGTGCTGCGCGGCGAGATCCCGGGTTTGCGCACTGCGCAGGCGGCCGTATTTTAGTTCGGTGACCGGAGTGCGCAAAAAGATTTTCTCCAACTGCTGCACATCGCCCACCAGCAGCAAATCGAGTTGCGGGTTTCCGGGGTCGAGTGCGTATATTTTTTCCATGTCCTCCACCGTGTAGGTGCGCGCCGTGCCCGCGCGCATCAGGTAAAGCGCGGCGCGCTCGGTATCGTCCTGACAAAGGCGCAGCGTTTTCTCCCATTCCTGGTCGGTACGCAGCTGAAAACTGCGAAAAGCCTGGGTGCGTTTGGAAGGGCAGTACCGAAAAATGAGCGCATACCGGTAGGCGGCCTCCGCGGGTTTGCCCAGTTGCTGCAAAGCGCCGGCCAGGTGGCCCAGCATCCAGAAATAGATAATACTGGGGCGTTTGCGGTCTATTTTCGGCAAAAGGAAATTGTACAACTCCACGGTTTGATTCCACTGCCGGGCATAGTGGGCCAGGCGCACGATCTGGTAGGCGTACCGTTGGCGGAAAAAATGTGACGTTGTTTGTAAAAAACGCCCTTTCCCTTCTTCAATCAGTTCCTGCATAGCTGCGGTGTCGCGCTCGGGCAGTTTCCAGCCATCGCCGTAAGCCACCACATGAGGTTCGCATTTTTTGGCAAACATCAGGTAATCCACAGCTTCCGTGCAGCCGTTCACCGCCACCATTTCGGCAAACGTATTGCCCCCGAGGGTGTACGGCAGCAGCGCCTCGCCACCTTTTGCCAGCGTGGCCTCCCGGAGCCCGATCAGGTCATCGATGTGGGTTTGATACACAACGTATTCCACATCGGCCGGCAGGGGTTGCCCGCAAAATCGTTCGACCCATTCTTCGATATTCTCCTGTTTCTGAATATCCCGGTTAAAATAAAACCGTTGATAATAATCCTCCCAGGTGACGAAAAACGGCGCGTAAGCGGCGTTTTTGTTGATAATGTCGGGCAACAAAAATGTGTAGCCGCTGAAGGGCCGGGCGCCGGGGTCGCAGGCGCCTTTGGCATTTTCCGGGGCCGCGGCATGAAAAGGGAAAAAAGCGGAAAGGAGGAAAAAAAGAGCGGTCCAAACCAGCGTTGAACTTCTTATCGTGAACTGTTTATCGTTTCGCATACCGTTTTTAACCATTTTGCCGGGTACCGGCGTACAGTGGCCGAATCCAGGTGATAAAAAGCCACCGTCGCATCGGGCGCCAGGGTAATACCGGCGGCCAAGCGGGCGGCGTCCCGGAGCAGGGCCGTGTCGATATGTTCCACCCGGATCAGATCGCCCGTGCGAAGATAGTGCCCTGCCAAGAAAGTATTTCTTCGGATACCAAATCTGTCGGCCGTTTGGCCGCCGGCAACCGGTTCGAAGCGGCCGGTATCCCGAAATTCGGCCAGGTCGGGGTCCGGCACTATTTTCCACAACTCGTCGTCGCGGTACACCAGGGCCCAGGAAAAAACGGGTAGCGCCAGGTCGAGCGGCAGGGGGTAACGCGCAGGCGCACCCAGCAGGTATTTCCGGGCTGCTTCAGGCTGAAAAATGGAGTTTTTCTCTGCCCACTGATCGATGTCGCCGGTATTGTACAACATGAGCATACCACGGTCGGCGGGCGGCACGCCGGTTTGGCCGGGGAATTTATATTGGTGCAGCCGGATCGTGGCGCCGATGCCGGTACCTGCCGGGAGGGTGTCGCGTATTTTTTTTAAAAAATAAAAAAAAGACGCGCGGGTAGAAGCAGTCCAATCGCAATCAAACTGGATTTCGGGAAAATTCTCCTGGGGAAAATGCCGGCCGATGTCCGACAGGGCGCCGGCTGTTTTGCCCGCCAGCCAATCGAGTTTTTCTGTTGAAACCTGTTGAAAAACATCGTTCGTGATGAACACGCAGGGCACGAGTGTTTTACCGGCCAAACCCGCAGTGTCGGTTATTTCAAGCAGGGAATAGGGTCGGATTTCGCCGGAGGCAGGGTCTTTGCCGATGTCGAGAAATTTGACATAAAGTTTCCGGCAGCCGAGGGAATCGAGGTAAGCGGTTTCGGGCGGGGTGAGGGCGAGTTGGGTTTTCCAGTGGTAAAAAGCGGGGGTTGTGGGTTGGGTTGTTTCGCGGCAGGCGGCGAACAAAAAAATAAAAAATGCACCACGGAGGCACGGAGGCACGGAGTGTGTCATCCGCCTGCGGCGGACCTGCTCCGTGTCTCCGTGCCTCCGTGGTGAAAAAAAAATACTCATCGTGCGGTTTAAAAAACACCGCAATATCGGGCTAATTCACCGGGTGCATACCGAACAATATCCGCTACGGAATTCGAAAAAGTAAATTTTGAAAAGACATGTCAAAAACGAGGATATGCCGTTGGCCGTTGAGTAATACGCCGACAATCATGCGGTCCCCGCGTGGGCATATCCGCTTGATTTCGCCACCTGGTATATGCGATTTAATTAAATCCAGCATACCGGAACCAAAATCCACCGGCCCACAGGGTCGGCAGTCGAACCACAGTGTGTCATCCAGTTCAAAAACGCCATCGGCAGTGAACACCAGCACGATATGTCTGGTCAGCAGCACGAGAACGCGGTCGCCCTGTCTTTTTGCCCGCAAGATTTGCGCATCTGGATAGTTCGTAGCCACGTAATCCACAATAGCCGGGCGCAGTTCGTTGAGCGGGATCAGCCGGCCGCCCATCAGGCGTCCGCAGGGGCCGATACGGTCGTTGAGGCGGTGGGCCAGGATGCGGCGGTTCAGGTTAAAAAACACGCGTTCTTCGGTAGCGAGCACCACTTCGTAGCCTTTGCCGTCGGCAAAATAAGCGGCATCGATATAGCTGTCGAAATGGTTCTTGGCGATGTAATCGAGTATTTCAGCGGGCAGGGTAGAAGGGTCCGTCTCTTGTTTGCTCCGGTCATCGGCGATGGCGATCACGAGCGCCTCATCATCGCGTTGCTGAAAGTCGGGAACAGCGTCTTTTTTGCAGGCGGCTACACCCAGGGTGAGCAGGCCGGCAAAGAGGTACAATGCTAATTTGTTCATATCGAGTATTTTAAGTTGAAAATGTTTATGAAACTGAATAAAGGCTTTTGGTAAATAGGCGTCAACCGTTTCTATAACCGCACCATCACCCCTACATGCACCCCACCCGACACGGCCTGCGAGCGAAAACTGCCCTGCCGGTACATCGAGCTCAGGCCATAACGGAACTCCGGCGTCAGCAACAGGGAGCAGCGCGGCGAAATCCGGTAGCCCACTTGGCCGCTGAATTGTACATCCGCCATAAAGGGCGCCAACCCGGAGGCCCGGCCCAGTACCCGTGCCCTGATGTCGCGCACGCCGGGCCGATTGGTGCGGGCCGCCGTCAGTTGCAGGTCGTACCCCGCTGCGAAGTTGAATCCAGGGCCAGCCGCCAGGCTCCATTGCCAGGGGCCGGTAGTAGCGGAACGGAATCGAAACAACAGGGGTATGCGCCAGTAATGCACTTGTTCGTCGGTATGCAGCATAATCCGGAATACGGCCAGGTCGTCGATGGGGCGGTTGGGTTCGCGCCCGATGTCCATGCGCATTTCCACGGCGCCAAAAGCGGTTTCCATGACATCGTTTGCCGAGTTTTGGTACAGGAAGCGTTGTTTGTCAAATTTTTCGTTGTTCACCCGGTAGCGGAATCGCAGGAGCCGTTCCGCCTGCAAGCGTATGGTAGTTCGTTGCAGGCCTGTTTCGATTGCCCAGTTGGGGTGGATTTCAAGTCCGATATGCAGGCCTTGTTGCCAGGTCCAGGCGCCGGTTTCCCGGCCGTTGGGGAGTGTAGTGCCGGTTGGTTTTAATATCCGCGTGGTAAAAAACAAGCCAGTGGCGGCGCCGGCGTAGAGCCGGGGGCGATGTTTATGCGGGTTGATAACCGGCGCGGGGGGTGGGTCAGATGGTTTGGAGTCGTCAGACCGGGCGGACATTTGGTCAGACGACTTGGAGTCGTCTGACCAATCAACCAGCACAGTGGTTTCGTTGAGGTCAAACGACTTGGAGTCGTCAGACCGCGCGGGCTTTTGGCCTGGCGACTTCGACTCGTCTGACCAATCAATAGGCACAGCAGTTTCGCTGCGGTCAGAAGACTTAGAGTCGTCTGACTGCGCGGGCTTTTGGTCTGGCCACTTCAAGTCGTCTGACCAATCATCTGGAACTGCGGTTTCGCTGCGGTCAGACGGCCTGGCGTCTAATGTCGTCAATTTAACGCGCTCTGCTTTACTCGTCAGACGACTGGGAGTCGTCAGACGAGTGTCGCCCGCGGTCTGACGACTCCCAGTCGTGTGACCGCTTGTGGCGTTGACGATATTAGACTTGGCTGACCACGCCGGCCTTTGATCTAACGACTCCAAGTCGTCTGACTGAAAATGTTTTACCTCCCTTTCAACCCGCACGGCCGGTTTCCCCGGCGTATTATCCGGGTTCGGCGCCGGCTCCACATACGCCATTTCGCCGGCAACCGGCCCGGAATTATGTTTTAAAATGCTGTTTGTCGATGATGGATCGGAAGTTGTTTTTGATTGCTCCGGCGCTGCGTTATTCCTGCCGGTTTGCCGGACGTCATGTACAGGCGCCTGCCCGGTACCGAAAGGAGTGGACGCGTTCGGCGAGAACGCCGCGTTACCGGCCCACCAGCCGCCGGCGAAAAGGCCGATCAACAGGACTGACCAGAAGGCAAAATACCGCCGCCGCCGTTTTTTGCGATCATCCAGGCCGGTGCGCACCTGCTCCCAAACGCGCTCCGCCGGGGTATCCCAGCCATCGGACGCGGGCGGCTCGTTGCCATGTCCGGCGCTTTGCCGGAGCCAGCGATCCAGTTCGTTATCGTTGAATAAGTTCATGTTTCATCATTTTTTTGAGCATTGCTCTGGCTTTGCTCAGTTGGCTTCGGGAAGTGCCCACATTGATCCCGAGGAATCCGGCAATTTCTTCGTGCGTATGTCCTTCTATGACGTGCAGGTTGAGTACGGTTCGGTATCCCGGGGGAAGTTGTTGCAGCAGTTGAGTGACTAAGCGCATGTCGTCGGACCAGGTCGGTTCGTCGGCCGGTACTTCAGGGGTCTGATCGGCAAATTCGTTTGAGTGCTGCAACTGTTCAAAAGCCCGGCGATTGCGTAGCCAGCGCAGGGCCGCCCGGATCACCACGCGCCGGATCCAACCTTCCAATCTGCCCTCGCCCCGGTAATCGGGCAAGTCGGCAAACACGCGCATAAAACCCTCTTGCAGTATATCTTGCGCTTCCTCGCGGTTGGCCGCGTACCGCAAACACACCCGAAACATCGGCACGCTGTACCGGCGGTACAAGGCTTCTTCGCAGCGCGCGTCGCCGCGGAGAGCGCCTTGAACGAGGTGGATGTCGGTCTGTTCGGTCATTTGTGTGGAAGGGGAATGGTTTGTGTTGAGTGGGAGAAAATTTTTTTTAAAAAAATTTTCTCCCACTCAACACAAACCATTTACAAATTTTAATTGTGTGATAAAAAAGGATAAAACAACTTCACTGAATCCCGAAGATTTCAGACTCTTTCCCCATTTTATATGCACTAAGGGACAGGCGTTTGGCAACCGTTGCTTGTTTCGCCATTTTTTTTGTAAAATAAAAAACGTTGGCTGTATTATACCTTCGTCCTTTAAAATTTCCTGTCATGCGTGTGTTGTTTTGTTGTTTGACGGCCTTTTTTGTCAGTATGGCCATACTCCCTGCTCAAACCGGACCTGATCCGTCAAAAATTGACCCGAATTTATGGAATAAAGTTAAAAACGGCGCTTCGGCGGAGTTTTTGGTCGTGCTGAAGGAGCAGGCCGAAGTACGCGAATCGCAAAAATTTCGCGAAAAAGCGGACAAGGGGCGCTACGTGTACGCCACCCTGATCGAAACGTCGGAACGCACGCAGCAACCGGTTCGGGCCGTGCTGAAAAATGCCGGCGCGCCGATGAATTCATTTTGGATCGTTAATGCCCTGTGGTCGTACGGCTCGTCCGACCTGATTCTGCGCTTATCCGACATGCCCGAGGTGGCCAGGGTGGAAGACAATCCTATCTGGCGACAGGATTTGCCCACGTCAAAGCCCGAGATGGAAGTAGATGACCGTACCCTGACACCCGTTTCCTGGGGCCTGACCAAAATAAACGCCGATGACGTGTGGAATTTGGGTTACACCGGAACCGGAACGGTGGTTGGCGGGCATGACACCGGGTACGAATGGGAACATCCGGCGCTCCAGGAAAAATACCGGGGCTGGAACGGCGCCTCGGTCGATCACAATTACAACTGGCACGATGCTATCCATACCACCGGCACGGGCAATCCCTGTGGTTACAACCTGATTGAGCCCTGCGACGACGATGGCCACGGCACCCACACCATGGGCACGATGGCCGGCGGGGCCGATATGAACAACATCATCGGTGTGGCCCCCGATGCCCAATGGATCGGTTGCCGCAACATGGACCAGGGCAACGGAACACCGGCTACCTATATCGAATGTTTTGAATGGCTGGCCGCACCGACTAACCTGGCCAACACGAACCCGGATCCCGCCATGGCCCCCCACGTAATCAACAACTCCTGGGGCTGCCCGCCAAGCGAAGGCTGCAGTTCGTCCAATTTTGCCACCATGGAAACCGTGATCAACAACGTGCGCGCCGCCGGTATCGTGGTGGTCACATCGGCCGGCAACAGCGGCTCGGGGTGCAGCACGGTAAACGACCCGCCGTCTATCTTCAGTGCTAGTTTTGCCGTGGGTTCTACCACCAGTACCGATAATATTTCCAGTTTCAGCAGCCGCGGGCCGGTAACCGTATACGGCAACGGCACCCTGAAAAAGCCCAATATCAGTGCCCCGGGCAGCGCGATCTATTCCTGCTTTGGCACAAATAATAACCCCGGGAGTTATGGCTATTCCACCCTGAGCGGCACCAGCATGGCCGGCCCGCACGTAGCCGGCGTCGTTGCGCTCATCCTCTCCGCGCGGCCCGACCTGATCGGGCAGGTGGACGTATTGGAGAACCTGATGAAAACAACCGCCGTGCCCCGTACTACCATGCAAGGCTGCGGAAGCGACACTCCTACATCGGTACCCAACAACGTGTACGGCCACGGGCGCATCGACGCGCTGGCCGCCGTAAATGCCGCTATCGCTCTGCCGGTGGAATTAGTTTCCTTCCGCGCCGAAGCCCGCGATGGCGCTGCACTGTTGCACTGGAAGACCGCCACCGAAACCAACTGCGCACGCTTCGAAGTGCAGCGCAGCACCGACGCCGTGCATTGGCAGACACTGGGCGATGTGGCTTGTTCGGCACAAAGCCATAGCGTCAAACAATACACGTTTCCCGATCCTGCGCCGGCGTCAGGACTGAACTATTACCGCCTGCGGCAGATAGACTTCTCGGGAACTTTCGCTTTCAGCCCCATTGCCTCCCTCCGATTCGGCGCGACAGCCGTTCGCCTGCGCGTAGCGCCACACCGGACACAACAGGAGGTATTTCTCGAAGTGCAGGGCGGCGCTTCCGGCGAACGCTGGCAGGTATCCATAGCCGGCCTCGACGGGCGCACCGTGCAGTCGGCTGAGTTGGAACAAATGCTTACGGTTCAGTTGTCCGGCCTGGCACGCGGGGTGTATGTAGTTTGGTTGCGGGATGAGCGGGGGCAGGTAGTGGATGTAAGGAAAATGGTGTGGTGATGATTACACGGAATTATACCCAATCAACCAATAACCAGTCAACTAATCCACTAACAAATGGCTGAGCCACTCAAAAACATCTTTTCCCGCCCCCTGCTGGAGGGTTTTGCCCACACGGTGCATGCCGCCTGGAAACCGTTCGATCAAAAGGATTTTCTCCACCGCGTTTTCGATGCCGGCTGGGAGCAGCGCGAACTGAAACAGCGCATGCGGCATATCGCGATCAGTCTGCGCGCCGCACTGCCGGCGACCTATCCGGCCGCTTTGGAGGTGGTGGTAAAAACCACGGAAAAACTGCTGGCGGAACGCGGCGAAAGTATGGCCTTCGACCACTGTTTTTTGCCCGATTTTGTAGAAGTATTCGGCACAGAAGACCCTGATCGTTCCGTGCCGGCCCTGGCCATCATCACCCGCTGGTGCAGCGCCGAGTTTGCCATCCGCCCATTCCTGTTACAATACCCGGAACGTATGTACCCGCAGATGCTGGCCTGGTCAGCACACGACAGCGAAATGGTGCGGCGTTTGGCCAGCGAAGGTTTTCGCCCACGATTACCCTGGGGCATGGGCATTCCGGCGCTCAAACGCGACCCCTCCCCTATTTTGCCCGTTTTGGAAAAACTGAAAACCGATCCTTCCGAAACCGTGCGCCGCTCAGTAGCCAACAACCTGAACGACATTTCCAAAGACCACCCTGCCCTCGCCCTCGACATGGCGCGCCGCTGGCACGGCCAAAATCCGGCAACCGACCGGCTGGTGCGCCATGCCCTGCGCGGTCTGCTCAAAAAAGGCCATGCAGAAGCACTGGCCCAGTTTGGGTTTGAGCAGGACGTGAGCGGTATCGTGCTGGAAAATTTGTCGGCCCCGGATGCCGTAGCGCTGGGCAGCGTATTGGAATTTTCTTTCTCCGTGAAAAATACGGCTGCCGAAACCCGGCAAATCCGTCTGGAATACGGCATCGACTACCTTACCGGCAGCGGAAAAATTTCACCCAAAGTGTTTAAAATAAAAGAAATGCTGCTGGCGCCCGGGCAGGCGGAGCTCATAAAGCGGCATCAGCGGCTCACCGATTTTACCACCCGGAAACACTATCCGGGCGCCCACCGGCTGCGGATTTTGGTGAATGGAAAGGCAGTATTGGAAAAGGGGTTTGTGCTGGATGAGCCGGCGACTACTTGAACGATTAGTTTGAACAAGTAGACGGCAAAACCATTAACTTTGCTAAAAATTCAATCAATGCCCAATACTGTTTCCACACTCCCGCTATATCACGAGGTTGCCGACTTTTTAGCACAGGCCGCCCCGACACAAATTTTAGCATACAAGCCTTCAGACGCTATGCAGAAACGATATGACGCGTTGGTCTGGAAAAAAAAAGAAGGTAATCTGAGTCAGGAGGAAGCTTCCGAGTTAGAGTATTATTTTATGCTGGAGCATATTTTCCGTTTGGCTAAAATTCGCGCTGCCATACAAACGGAATCATGAGCGAGTATATCTCAAAAAAAGATCGAGATTACGTAGCCAAGCGGGCGAGCCATTGCTGCGAGTACTGACGGATGCCGCTACGATTTTCTCTATTCACATTCCATGTCGATCACGTTATTAGCCTCAAACACGGTGGTAAAACCACACTTTCCAACCTTGCCCTGGCATGCGGTATTTGCAATGTTAACAAGGGTACCGATATTGGAACATTTTTGGAAAACGAATCAGACATTGTGCGTTTTTTCCATCCAAGAAAAGACGTATGGAATGAACATTTCGAGATAATGGAAGGTGTAATTTACGGGAAAACGCCTATCGGTAAATCTACCGTTAAAATTTTCTTGTTCAACGAAGTTGAACGTATTATTGAACGAAAATTATTAATAGAAGGAGGCTTCCTGAAGCCATAACAGAGCGGCTGCCGCGACGATCAGGCAGCCGCAGTGCTACGTCCGAACCGAAAGCGGCGGCTGCGCTCAAATCTTTTTGAAATGAATCTCCTCCAAGTGGGAGGTATTGTCGTCTTTCAATTTCATTACCGTATCCGTTTTTTCCAGGATAACCCAATCCTGGTTCAGGTCGTCGATCGGCTTGACGCCGGCCACCACGATGAGCAGTTTGTCCTTGCTGTCGTCGAAGTGCGTTTTCCAGGTTCCGGTCACTGAGCTGCCTCCGGGGGCATTGGAAATAAATGTGCCGTCGCTTTTGAACTCGAAGGAGTAACCGCTGAAATTGGAGGTTTCGGCTTTGTCTTTGTCCCAGAAATAAGTCACGATCCACTTGGAGCCGCTGAGTTGCGGATCGGGACCGGTGGAGTTATCATCGGAAGAATTTTTGCAGCTGACAAGTGCCAGGGTAAACAGAATAGCGGAAAAAAGAATTTTTTTCATGATGCGAAGTTTGTTTTGTGTTCGGGTCAAAGATGGGGGCAGCTAACCCGGCCATACAAAACAAAGGCGCCGGGCGGGTAAAAGAGCGCGCTCAATGCGCATAACCTGCGACGGAAAGATTTTTGAACCAATTTAGATCGAGGGTCTAAAGTGGCCTAAAGTGTACTAAAGTGGTTAAAAAAAACTTATGTGCACTTTAGCTATTTCAAAACAAACTGCCTGTAAAACCAAAACTTTACTGAAATTTAGCCCTTCGGAATTTAACAACGACATTTGATGAAAACATTTCAACCCGTAGTATTAACTACTCTTCTTGCCCTCTTCGGCTTTCAGAATACCGCTTTTGCACAAATAAACAATGAGTGCGCCGGCGCCGAGGAAATCCTGGACGTAGAGAACTTCTGTTCGCCTTTTGCCGCCGGCAACACGTTTTTTGCCACGGCAAGTCCTGTACCTAAACCGCCCTGCTTCCCTAATGCCACCCACGATATCTGGTTTTCTTTCACGGCTATTGCCGCGGACGTCAATATAACGATCAACGGCTCCAGTACCACGCCGGGCGGAACCCTGGGAAGACCCTCCGTAGCGCTTTACAGCGGTATATGCCCCGACCAGTTGAATCTGCTCGGCTGCGAACACGACAACCAGTTCGATATTGCAGAACTCGAAGTGAGCGGCCTGACACCCGGCGAAACCTATTTCATCCGGGTGGATGGCAGTTTTCCCGGTTCCTTCCAATACTGTATCCGCAATTATTCCACCGTCGGGAACCTGTCGGGCGACTGCCCCACGGCAACGGTGTTGTGCGACAAACAGTCCTTCACTGTAAACGCGCTGAGCGGCGCCGGCAACAACCAATTTGAGCTGGACTCCGCCGATTGTTTTATCCAGCCCGGCATACCGCCCATTGGATTGGAAACAAACTCGTCCTGGTTCGTATGGACGGCCGCCACCAGCGGCCCGCTGGAGTTTACGCTCACGCCCAACAACCCCAACGACGACCTCGATTTTGTGGTGTACCAGCTCCCGAACGGCCCCGGAGATTGCAGCAATAAAATCATCGAACGTTGTATGGCTGCCGGCGATTTTTTATCCAACAGCCCCTGCATGGGCCCGACCGGCCTGAGTGCTTCAGCGACCGATATTTCACAACTGCCCGGTTGCGCGCCCGGAGAGGATAATTTTCTGGCCCCGCTGGACATGGTTGCCGGTACCACGTACGCCCTGGTTGTGAATAACTTTTCTGCCAGTGGAAGCGGCTTTCAAGTAGAATGGGGTACAACGGATACCGCCGAATTTAAGGGCCCTGAGGTCGGCTTCATCGACAATAAATCGGACAAGCCGATTTGCCTCGGCGAAGAAATCACCTTTACCGACACCACCTTGTTTGCCGGCGGCAGCATTGTGGGTTGGGAGTGGAATTTTGGTAAAGATGCCCTGCCGGCCACGGCCGACGGTCAGGGTCCTCAAACGGTCCAATACACATCAGAAGGCATTAAAACCGTAACGCTGGTCGTGGAAACCGACCAGGGCTGTAAGGTGACGGTAACCCGGTCGGTAGAGGTGGAATTCTGCTGCGCCCTGAGCGCAGCAGTAGCCGTGTCGCCCGGTTGCGCGCCCGCTGACAATGGCGCTACCGCAACGGCGAATACGGAAAACGCCCTGGAACCCATCACCTATAACTGGAGCAACGGACAAACCGACACCAGCGCCACCAACCTTACTGCGGGCAATTATACCCTGATCGTACAGGACGCCAACGACTGCGCCGATACGGTGACCTTTACCGTCAATCCGGCCGTGGTCACTTATGCCGGACCGAACGATACGCTTGTGCTGGCCAATCAGCCCGTAACGCTGACCGTAACGAGTACCGATCCGAATATCCAGGTGGAATGGACCGGCGGAGACGCTCCCCAAACCGGCGTCTCGATCGAAGTGTCGCACACCGATACCACGGTTTATTACATCAATGCCGTATCCGGCGATTGTGTGTTTGCCGATACGGTTATTATTGCCATACAGCCGGAGCGATTTATTATGCCCAACGCGTTCACCCCTAATGGCGACGGCGACAACGATTCATTTTATCCCCTTGCCGCTGGCGTGGAAGTATTCGAATTTTATGTGTGGTCGCGCTGGGGCGATCTGGTGTACGACGATCCGAAAAAAGGCTGGAACGGCGAGCATAACGGCCAACCCGCGCCGACCGACATTTATGTGTATCGCATCGCCTACCGGCGGCTGGACGGGACGGAAATGATGCAAAAGGGAGATGTGGTGCTGTTACGATGAAACATACCTTTTACCTACTCCTACTCCTGCTCCCCGCCTTGCTCCCGGCGCAGTCGTTTAAAAAAGGATATCGTTTTTATAAAAAAGGCGACAATACCGCCGCCATGGCCGTATTTCAGCGGCATAGCCAGCATAAAAAATATGCCGCCGCCGCCCGATATTTTGAAGCCAAAATACGACTGGCGGAAACGCGGGACCTGGCGGGCCTGCTCGATATCGACCGCGATCTGGCCGGCGCCGATAGCCTATACCGCCGTCTGAAACCCCGCCAGGCCCGGCGGCAGCAGCGCAAATACGGCGTGGATACACTCGCCATCGCGGACCTGCGCGAACAAACCCAGCGCTGGACGGTGGCCTGGACACGCGCCCGCGGTACCCTGGGCGCCCTCGACTCGCTGCTCGAATACCTGCCCCACCCGCTGCCTGCCGTGCAGCCCGATGTGGAAAGCGCCCGTACCGATATCGTAAACACCCTGCTCGGTAGCCGCGATTACGACGTGATGACCGCCATCCTGCGGCGCTACCTTGAATACGTACTGCCGGAAAATTTTACCCAAACACGGCGCATGGCCGAGCAAATCTGGCCGGCTTTTTTGGAAAAATATCCGCCCTGTGCGCTCGACCGCTTTGCCCAGGACCACCCGCAAACCTTCGTGGGGCGCGACTGCTGGCGAGAAGAAGTGCGGGGCCGGCTTTGTTCGGGCGACCTGAACGCGCTGCTGGATTTTCATGCTCAAAACCGCTGGACCGCCCTCGAAATCGTGCTGCTCAATGCCATTACCGACTTGCGGGCCGACAGCAATACCACGATCGACAGCGTGCATAACCAACGCTTTTACGACCTGCGCCACCGCAACTACCTGCGCGAACAACTCCGGACCGGCCATGCGGCACAGGACACCGCCGCCGCCCTCGCCGGCGCCCTCCATTATATCAGCCGCTATGCCCCGCGCTACTCGGCATTCCGGCTGATGGAAGAAAGCCTGCAATTTTTTCTGGAACAACACTGCTACACCAGCGCCATCAGGCTGCTTGAAGACGCCCGGCAGTATTTTCCCGACACGTTGCCTGCGGGGTGTTCGACGAATTTCGACTATCAACGCCGCGCCAAACCCTGGATCGACGGCAAATTGCCCATTCTACGCCGGCCCGATCAAACCGTGACCCGGCGCCCCCTGACCACACTGAATACACCGGACGGCGACGAATCCAGTCCCGTCGTGTCGGCCGGCGGCCAGGAAATCTGGTTCGCCGCCTCGGGCCGCCGCGATAATTTGGCCGGGCAGGATGTGTTTTACGCGCGTTGGGATACAAACGCCGGCGACTGGGCAACGCCCACTCTCGTTACCGAGCTGTCCGGCCCTGGCAACCAGGCGCCGCTTTCTGTCACGGCCGACGGCCGCCAACTGCTACTGTTTATCAATGGTCGCCTGCACCTCAGTCGCCGCACCGGCACTACCTGGAGCACACCGGCGCTTTTACCCGTGGAGGGCATTGCTGTAATCGGCAAAGGTTGCCTGAGCGCCGATGGCCATACGCTCATTCTGGAGGGCGCTTATTCCCCGGGGACCGCCACCAGCTCGCCCGATGTCGATTTGTTTGCCAGCCAGCGCGATCCGGCTACCGGCGCGTGGAGCCGCCCTACTGCACTTGGCGCTGATATCAATACGGACATCGACGAAACCGGCCCCTATCTCAGTCCCGATGGCAAAACGCTGTGGTACGCCAGCACCGGCTATCCCGGGCTCGGCAGCAGCGATGTTTTTACATCCCGCCGCACCAGCGCCACCGATTGGGCACGCTGGACCAGGCCGGAAAACATGGGCAAAGAAATAAACGATACTTACCCGCACCGGGGATTTACCACCGTTTCGGCAGATGGGAAAAAGGGTTGGTTGGGTGTGGAAGGGGAATTATGGGAAATGGCGTGGTAGGGCCATTTTAAAAGTCAAAAGGCAAAATGTAAAATGTAAAAGTCAAAAGGGGGCTGTGTGCCGACATTTGGATTATGAAATATCCCTTACGACGAAATCTCCCTTTTACATTTTGACTTTTACATTTTGACTTTTAAAGAATCTCGTTCATGCTTTATTTTTCCGCAGTTCCCTTGTTGTCGCTACCGCCAGGGTCAGCACCGTCAGTGGAATTACAAACCAGATCATAGCCGTAGAGAAGTTTTCCAGGGAGTGGTGGCGCTGATTTGCCAGGATGAGATAGGTGGTGTAAGCCACGTAGTACCCGAGAAATACCACGCCTTCCCAGCGGTCCAGTTTTTTACCGGTAAAAAATATGGGCAAACAGGCCACGGCTGTGGCGACCATGACCGGCAGGTCGAATATCAGCGCCGTATCGGCCACTTTTATCCCGCCTTTGCCGATGATAGCCGACAAACTCAGGATGTACAACAGGTTGAAAATATTGCTGCCGACTACGTTGCCGACGGCGATGTCGCGCTCGCCCCGAATGCCGGCGATCACGGAGGTGGCTACTTCAGGTAGTGAAGTGCCTGCTGCGATAATGGTAAGACCAATGACTAAGTTGCTGACACCGAGGCTGGTGGCAATGGTAACCGCGCCGTCTACGAGCCAGCGGGAACCCAGCACCAGCAACACCAGACCGGCTACGAGCAGCAACAGGTTCAACGCCGTTTTACTTTTTTCCGGCTTCGCATCTGCGGAGAACTCCTCCTCGTACTCTTTTAATACGGCTGTATTTTTTTCTTTCCGGCTCAACCGGATAATAAAAACCGTGTACGAGATGCCCAGCGCCAGCATGAGCCACCCTTCCCAGGGGAGAATAACGCCATCCCAGGCTAATAGCAAAGTAAGGAGCGAGGCGCCGATCATGATGGGCACATCGAGCCGGATCAGCTGTTGGGCAACCACTAAGGGGATGATAATTGAAGAGATACCCAGGATGAACAGCACGTTGAAGATATTGCTACCAATGACATTGCCCAATGCAATGTCCGTTTGACCATTGGCGCTCGACATCACACTGACTGCCAGTTCCGGAGCGCTCGTGCCAAAGGCCACCACGGTGAGCCCGATCACCAGCGGTGAAATACCGGCAGCCGCGGCAATACGAGAAGCGCCTTTGACTAAAGCCTCCGCCCCGAAAACAAGGAATATCAGACCGGCGATGAGTTTGAGTGCAATCATGTGAACGGGTGGATTTTGAAGGCGCAAAGAAAGGGCAACTTATTCGTTCAATGCCCAATTGTATTTTAAAAAACCGATAGCCGCGGAATTGTTCAGTTTCACCACCGCATATTTGTTCAGGTATGTTTTTAAATCCCCGAAATCGGCGGCATACCACTCAAATATTTTGCTCACTGAGGCTTTTTCGGCCGTGAGGCTGTTGAAGTTCGCGTCATTGATAAACTGCCGGGTACGCTGTTCCAGGGCGCGTTCCAGATTTTCGGCGGTAAAAGCTTTGTTGTAGAGAGGCGGACACGATTTGGCCGCGCAATTGAGGGCAAAATGAATACGCGGGTCTTTAAACACAGGCCGCAAAATTTCGTTTTCAATCTGGTTCAGGCTGTATTTTTTTCCACCGAGGGTAATACGTTTTACGTCCCAGGTTTTACCGCCGTCCAGGTTTAAAATACTGGAAACGGGATAATTATCGATTATGAGATCGATGGTAAAGGCGTTGTAGGCGTTGATCCAAAAAGCCATTTTTTCGGCACGGCTCCAGGTTTCTGCCGGCGGATTGTCCGCCAGCGATTGCAGGTAAACATCCAACATAGCCTTATCGGCTTTAAATCCCTGGTAATCGACCTTTCCGGAGGCGTCGACATGTTTGCCGAGCAGTTCATGCCAGGCGTCGTGCGGGCTGGAGGCCGGGGTTTTATAAGATGGGTAATTGAAGCCGGCCAGGAGCAACAAGCCGCTCAGCAGCACAGGTTGTTTGAGAAGAAAAATGTTTGTGAGCATAGTTGTCATTGTTTTTGGGTAAAGACGCCGGATGGGTTGTTTGTGTTTTATTAGCGTCCGCAAAGTGCCGGAAATTGTTCCTGTGCCGACAATGCTGGAGATTTAGAGCAGATAAATTCAGTATTTGATTTCATGATAAATGGGGGTAGAGGATGTTATATAAAACGAATCGCTTTTAAACCACGGGCCGTCTTTTGTAAACCGCCAGTGGACGGCTGTGGAATCCCCTACACAACAGCTGAATAATTTCGCGTACATTCCTCCTTGTTTAAGCGTCAAAGGATAATTATTTGGGTAATCGAGGCCCGAAGAAAAGTACATGCGATACCGGCATTTACTGAAAACGGCGACATAAATCATATCATGGATGCCGGTTTCATTGACAATAGACAGGCCTAATGCCCCATCCAATGGCCTCAGTTTTATGGTAACATTGCGACAATTTCCTGCTTCAGAAGTTCCGGTGTAGGCTTCCGAATATCCTTTCTTGTTAATTTCTAAAATGCTGATGTCCCTGCCATCGGCCCAGAAAGAAAATTCTCCCGACTGACCGGTAGAAACAGTTGCCTGGGCATATTTGAGCGAACCTGTTTCGGTGTAGTTATATCTCAAAGTAAGTGTTGCCCCGGCAATTGGCTTCCCAGTCTTATCGTCCAGAACAATACCCTCAATACAAGCGTCTTTTTGACAGGCGGATAAAACCACTAAAGAGAAAGATAAGAATATCAGGTAGGTCAGGAAATTTTTCATAGGAAATAGTTGGGTTGGAAATATCCATAAAATTAAGGGATAAAAATCATCCCCACCACTTAAAAAATTGAACACTTCAAATTGCCCGATGAACAACCCGGCCAAGTGAATAACCACATGAATTACTCCGGCTTTTACCTACTTTTGCGCCCTGCAATGACCCCAATGACCCCAATGACCCTAATGACCCTAATGACCATATTGACCATATTGACCACATTGACCACATTGACCACATTGACCACATTGACCACATTGACCACATTAAAAAACACATGTCCGTCAAAGTTAACAACCTGACCAAGATATTCGACGTGCAGCGCGCGGTGGACGGCGTCACGTTTGAAGCCCGCAAAGGCGAGGTGCTCGGTTTTTTGGGGCCGAACGGCGCCGGAAAAACGACCACGATGAAAATCATCACCGGATACCTGCCACAGAGTGAGGGCAGTGTGTCGGTATGCGGGTTCGATGTGACCGAACAGCCCATGCAGGCCCGGGCTTGTATCGGTTATTTGCCGGAGCACAACCCCTTATATAAAGACATGTACGTGCGGGAATACCTGGAGTTTACGGCCCGCCTGCACCGCGTACCCAACGTTCGTAAGCAGGTGGACCACATGGTGGAACGCACCGGCCTGACGACCCACCGGCAAAAACATATCGGCGAGTTGTCCAAAGGCTACCGGCAGCGCGTGGGACTGGCGCAGGCCATGCTGCACGATCCACAGGTATTGATACTCGACGAGCCGACCTCGGGTTTGGACCCGAACCAGATCGTGGAAATCCGGCAATTGATAAAAGATCTGGGAAAGGAAAAAACAGTGATCCTGTCGACCCATATTTTGGGCGAAGTAGAGGCCGTTTGCGACCGGGCGATTATCATCAACAAAGGTAAAATAGTGGCCGATGCCACCATCAGTGAGCTCAAGCGCCAGTTCTCCGGCCAAAGTATCGTGACGGTGGAATTCGGCCAGCCGGTAGAGCAAAAACTACTGGCCGCTATTCCACAGGTCGATCAGGTCAAAAACCTGGGCAACCAGCGCTGGCAACTCAGTGCGGCACCGGAACACGACCTGCGGCCGGCCATTTCAGCCTTTGCGGCCAAAAACAACCTGACCCTGCTGGAACTGCATAAAGAGGTATTTAGTGTAGAAGAGGTGTTTCAACAGCTTACCCGTTGATTGGTTGATTTGTTGAGATGTTGATCCGTTGATCCGTTAATTTGGGCAACGCGCAACAACTCATCAAATCAACAAATCAACCAATCAACAAATCAACCAATATATGTACGCCATTTTTATAAAAGAAATCAACGCGTTTTTCTCTTCGCTGATCGGTTACATCGTAATCGGCATTTTTCTGGTGCTGATGGGTCTGGTGATGTGGGTTTTTCCCGATTACAGCGTGATTGCCGGGAACTACGCCACCTTGGACACCTTGTTCGGCATGGCGCCGCTCGTCTTTTTATTTCTTATCCCGGCAGTCACGATGCGGACCTTCGCAGAGGAAAACCAGACCGGTACGATTGAGTTGCTGGTAACCCGGCCTATTTCCGACTGGCAAATTGTGGGCGGGAAATTTCTGGCGTGTTTCACCCTGGTGGCGTTCGCGTTGCTGCCCACGGTGTTGTATTACGTTACCGTGTATATGCTCGGCGCCCCGGTGGGCAACCTCGATTCGGGCGGCATCCTCGGGTCTTATATAGGCCTGCTGTTCCTGGCAGCCGCTTTCGTGGCCATCGGCGTTTTCGCTTCTTCGCTGAGCAACAACCAGATCGTTGCATTTCTGTTGGCCGCCTTTCTGTGCTTTTTTGTGTACCTGGCCTTCGATTTCCTAAGCCGTCTGCCGGTTTTTTTCGGAAAAACCGACGATATCGTACAGGCTATCGGTATTCAGTACCACTATGACTCCATGAGCCGGGGGGTATTGGACTCCCGCGATGTGGTTTATTTTATTTCGTTGACGGCCGCGTTTCTGGCCGCTACGGTTTTGTCGCTGGGGCGGAGGCGGTGGTAGTATTATTTGTTGCCTGAAAAATATGACCTGCCCGAGCAAATACAAAAAAATTAGAAACGCTGATATCCCGGTTTGGATTTGGCACGCGCTCCAGTAAAATCCAGCCGACCGGTACATCCTCTGTAAACCGGCGTTGCCGGAAATGCGGAAACGGCCCTTCCGAGGTATCCACCGCATCTGAAGCGAAAATAACCACCCAATGCCGGGCACAGGCGAACAGATGCGCCAGATATAGCCGGTAAATATTTTCTTCTGTGAGGTGAAAGATGACTTCGAGGGAAATGGCCAGATCGGCCTGCGCTGTCGCCGGATCGAAGTGATACGGGTCGTATCGTTCGAAACGTTTCGCCGGGTCACCGGCAAACAGTTCCCGGCAACGGGCCACGGCTGAGGGCGCCACATCGAGCCCCAGGTATTCCGGGTATTCGGCAAGGAGCAGTTGTTGGCCGTCGCCGCAGCCCAATTCTACTATGGATTGGATATTATTTTCCCGAATGAAGCGGTTCATCCAACCGGCTTTGTATTCGGCCAACCGCCCCGAAGAGCCGGAGCCGGACGAACCGCCTGCCGCATACCGTTTTTCCCAATAGGCGATACTGCCGGGGTAACGGGCGCGACGAAGGGCGGCGAGCAGGCGGCGGAGGAGCGTCATGGCGATAAAACTGTTTATGAATAAAACTGTTTTAATAAGGTGATTTCCAAAAACAAAAACCCGGGTGCTATCCGGAATTACTTCAAATTGTCCGGCCAATGCCGGAAAATTAATACATACATAGGTACAGGTTGCGGTAAATTCCCGACTTTTGCCTGTCCCTTACGGACAGTCCCGCCCTACTACGACGGGGCTATTTTTTTGAATATCAACTATTTACCATTACATGCAACAATTGTCACCGTCTCCTGCTGTATTGCAGCAACTCCCCATTATTGTCAAAGCGTACCAACTTCCCAACCCCCGCAAGGCGACCATCCAGATTCTGAACTCTTTTCTGCCGTTTATCGGCATTTGGGTCGCGATGTATTTCCTGAAAGACATTTCCATTGCACTCACCCTGGCGCTTGCCGTGGTGAACGCTTTTTTCTTAGTCCGTATTTTTATCATTCAGCATGACTGCGGCCACCAGTCGTTTACGGCGAACCGCAAAACTAATGACGCCATCGGCCTGGTTTGCAGCCTGATCAGTTTTATGCCCTACAAGTACTGGGCGAAAAGCCACAATTTTCACCATGGCCACAACGGTATTCTGTGGGAACACCGCGATATCGGCGATATCAGCCTGCTTACCGTAAACGAGTTTAAAGAACTGAGTGGTTGGGGCAAGTTTAAATATATGATCTACCGCAGTGCCCCGGTTTTGTTTGTCATCGGCCCCATCTGGTACATTTTGGTACACAACCGCATACCCAGCATCAAGATGAAAGGTTGGGAACATGCCCGCAAGGCCCTCATCCGTCACAACCTGCTGTTAGTGGCAGTTTACGTAACGATGCTGTTCGTGCTGGGTTACGAAGCCCTGCTGCTCGTTCACCTGCCAATTCTGGTCATGTTCGGCATCATTGCCGTGTGGTTTTTCTATGTGCAACACCAGCACGAAACCACCTACAAGGCCTGGAAAGACAAATGGGAATACATCCGCGCCGCTATCCAGGGCAGCACCTACTACAAATTGCCGAAATGGATGCACTGGCTGACCGGCAATATCGGCTATCACCATATTCACCACCTGAATCCACTGGTACCTAACTACGAACTGGCGCGCTGCCACGAGGAGAACCCGGTGCTCGACGAAGTAGCCAACAAAATTACGTTCTGGCAAAGCCTGAAATGCGTCTTCAATAAACTCTGGGATGAAGATCAGGAACGGATGATCTCTTTCCGGGAGTATTTCCGGCGGGAGAAGGTTGCGGCAGGTTAGAGGGGTTTCTGGTTTGAAGGGTTTCTGGTTTGAGGGTTTCTGGTTAGAAGGTTGCGGTAATCGCCTAGGTCTGTTTTACTGCCCTCAAGCGCATTTATCTGTTTACTTTTTAGTATAAATTTTGAACCACAAAGTACACATAGTACACATTAGTAATCTTAGGCTAATGTGTACTATGTGAACTTTGTGGTTTAAAATTTTTACCAAAGAGATAAGGCGTTGTGCCAAAGTGAAAAAGTTTCTAAAACAGTAAATATTCGTATTTTTCCCGCTAATAGTTTCCCAGCAACCCTCAAACCAGAAACCTTCAAACCCCAAACCCCTCCAACCAGCAACCTTATACCTTACACACCTATGCCTGTTATTCGTTTATTCATCGTAGAAGATCACACCCTCAATTACGAAGGTATTCTCGCGTTATTAAAAGGCTGCGACGACATCGAGGTGGCCGGTTATGCCCGCAGCGGCGAGCAGGCGCTGGAGCAGCTGAGCGAAAATGCCCCCGAGGTGGTGCTCATGGACCTGAAGTTGCCTGGTATTGACGGACTGGAAACCACTACCCGTTTGTTGGCCATGCACCCGGATACCCAGGTGTTGATGTTGAGTGTAGATGATGACCTGCATATCGTGCGGGAAGCCATCCGGCGGGGCGCCCGGGGCTACCTGACTAAAAATGTGGACCGGGATGAACTTATCGATGCCATACGCAAAGTCGCCTCCGGCAAACGCCACCTGGCAGAAGAATTACTGGAACGGGTACTCGATCAGCCAGAAACTGCTTCCTTTGGCTCGCCCGCGACGCCTTCCACGGCCGGCCATCCCTTCACCCGCCGCGAACTGGAAGTATTGGGGCTCATGGCTATGGGCAAGGCCAACAAACAAATCGCCGAATCGCTGTTCGTCAGCCTCCACACCGTGGAAACCCATATCAAAAATATGTACAGTAAATGCGATGCGACCAATAAAGTGGAGCTGATCCTTTATGGGCAGAAGACGGGAGTGTTGAAGTAGGTGTTGAGTTGTTGATTTGTTGAGTTGTTGAGTTGTTTTTTTTTTTTTTTTTTTTTTTTTTTTTTTTTTGATAGAGGGTGGAAAAAAAAAAAAAAAAAAAAAAAAAATAAAAAAAATAAAAAAAAAAACACGGAACCACCC
>CAUJEY010000313.1 GCA_963169325.1 Bacteroidota bacterium | reverse complement strand
CAACTCTACTTCTGTCTTGGGCGCGCCCTCCCCCCCCCCACAGCCCCCCCCCCCCCCCCTGGCCCGCCTCGACCGCGTTCCAATTGTTATCACGTCGGGCAATCACGTCGGGAAAATCCCTGTTTGATCTACACGGGCACTCTACGTTTGTCATCCGCCGCAGGCGGACCCGTCCGCTCTACGTGCCCCTCTACGTTTGTCATTTTGCAAAAAACCGTCCGCTCTACGGTATGCTCTTATTCGGGCTTATCACGTAGGGCCCGCCGTAGAGCGGACGGGTTTTTACAAAATGACAAACGTAGGGTGGGACGTAGAGGGGGCCGTAGAGCGGACGGGTCCGCCTGCGGCGGATGACAAACGTAGGGTGGAATATTGACCACATTGATCTCATTGACCACATTTAAACCACATTGACCACATTGATCTCATTAACCACATTGACCACATTTAAACCACATTCCTCACTCCGTCAATTTCCTGAAATCCAGCATCCGCAGTTTTGGTGCTTTCCACCAGGTGATGCCAACCACAACAATCGTCATCAGCCCGCCGAACACGACAGCCGGCACGGTGCCCATAAGTTTGGCCGTCAATCCGCTTTCAAAAGCGCCGATTTCATTGGAGGAGGTGATAAAAATCGTATTGACCGACGATACCCGGCCTTTCAGGTGATCGGGCGTCAGGTGCTGGATCAGGGACGCGCGGATATACACGCTCACTTCATCGAATACGCCGCATCCGTACAGAAACAGGAACGACAGCCAAAACCACTTCGACAGGCCGAAACCGATGATGCAGGCGCCAAAACCGGCCACACACCACAGCATCAGTGTGCCGGCATCGCGCGCCAGCGGGCGGTGCGCCAGGTAAAGCGCCATGGTGATAGCCCCGAGCGACATCGCCGCGCGCAAAATACCCAGCCCTTGCGGCCCCACCTCCAAAATATCTTTGGCAAACACCGGCAACAACGCCACCGCGCCGCCGAACAGGACGGCGAATAAATCCAGTGCAATGGCGGCCAGAATGATCTGGTTGCTGTACACAAACCGCAATCCTTCCCGGATACGCTCCAGCGCCGTTGCCGAAAAATCGGCCGGCGGCACGGGTTTTGGCGCAATGCGCAGCAGAAAAGTAAGCGCCAGGGCAAAGAGCGCGATCAGGGTGCCGAAAGCCCACGACACACCGGCGAAACCGTACAACAAACCGCCCAGTCCCAGTCCGGTGATACTGGCCACTTCCCAGGTGCTGCTGTTCCAGGAAATCGCGTTGGGCAGCGTTTTTTTGTCTACCAGCTGGGGCAAAAAGGCAAAATTGGTCGGGCTGAAAAAACCGCGCGCCACACCCGTCATAAACATGACCGCGTAAATTCCGCCCAACAGGACCGTTTTGGTCAGCAAATCCCGGTTCAGCGCCAGCAGGAACAGGGCAACTGTACACAACAGCAGCAGCGATAAACAACCCGCGATAATATTGCGGCGGTTATATTTGTCGGCCAGGTGGCCGGCCCAAAGGCTGATGGAAATAGCCGGCACGGCTTCCGCCAACCCGACAAAGCCCAGCATAAGCGGGTCGCCCGTCAGGTCGTAAATAAAATACCCGACCGATACCGACATGATCTGGATGGCCAGTGTGGTCATCAGCCGCATCGACATGAAGTAGCGGTATTCGGGTACGCGCAGCGCAGCGTAAGCGTCGGGTTTGGACGGGTGTTCCAAGTTGGTGTATTTGTTTATTTGTTTTCAAAACTCCCCGCTCGCCCCGCCGCCACCGAACTGACCACCGCCGAACGTATCTTTTTTGACCGGCGCGGTTACCGTTTGACCGGCAATCGTTTGTTCGATGACTTGTTCCTCGATCTCCTGGTATAGCGATTTTTTAGCGCCGGCATCGTAGGTGTACGCGCCTTCGTTTTTTCGCAAATAACGGATGGAAAAATAAGCGGTAGCCAGCAAAACGGCCCCGCCGATGGACGCAGCCCAGGGTAGCGGCAGCACGTGAAAATAGTACCGGTAGGTGAGCACTACTGCCGCCAAGCAGCCCAGCCCGACATCCAGCAGCAGCCGGTCTTTTTGGCGCAGCCCCCAAAAAATATACAACGCCGGAACGGCGAACGTAAACGTCCAGAAAAACCAGGCCATGGGCGCCTGCTCCAGCCCGAACCATTCCAGACCCGCCTGCTGCACCATCCAGTAATTGCCGCTGGCATAAAACGAAACCAGCGCTAACAATTCCACGACCGCCAGCCCGCCGTGCCAGTGCCGCCAGGTATAACGTTGTTGCCCGTTTCGGACAAAAAGCCAGGCGGCTGCCGAAAACAACATACCGGAAAAAGGCAACAGGTAAAGCGCCAGTTTGGGTATTTCGTTGGCCAGCAACAAGATAATCAGCAGCGAACAACAATAAGTCGCCGCTGCTGCCAGCCGGTCGCCGTAGCGGATGCTGCCGGCCACCAGAAAGGGCCAGGCAATGCAACAATAGATCAGGGGTTGGCTGTCGTACGGCAGCAAACCCCATATCCCTCCGATGATCACCGATGCGCCGGCGTACAGCAGCATATCGTCGATGCCGCTACCGAAATGCCGGGCCGAGCGGATGGCCCAAAACTCCAGCAGAACAATCCAAACGGCGCCCCAGAAAAGACTGAACAGGGCTACACCGGCTTCCGAATTGGGTTCCACGAACATAAAAGCGAGCCCCAGCGCGGCAAACAACAGGATTTGGCAAAAAATGGCCAGCCCGATTCGGATAAAAATATTGGGGGAATAAAAGTTCGACGGGTGGCGCTCCTGTATGGCTTGCCATTTTTCATCGGAAAGCAATCCTTTTTCGTGCCATTCCCGGGCGGTATCGGTGGTCAGCAGGGCATCCAGCCCTTTCTGGTCGTAGGCGATCATGGCGTTTGGGTTTTAAAAAAACGTTTGTAATTGGTCAGGAAATAAATGATTCCACCGCAGGAAACGATGAAATACAGCAGGTAAAATGTAAAGTCGAATCCCGACCCATTTTGGAAAATCAGCCAGGTGACGCCGATGTACCCGTACAACACGGCCACCGTCAGGAAGTAAAACGACGCCTGGGCGCCGGCGTACCACACAAAAAAACCGGCGGCGCAACACAACAGGAGAAAATAAAGCAGCGAGTAGTCCAATCCTATCATACCGGCCAGGCAGGACACCATCAAAATATGCACCCCGAAGTTGAGGTAGGTGAGCGAAAAGTGTTTTTTCAGTCCCCACCGTTCGCTTAAAAAGGGAATTACGGTCAGGAGCGTCCCCAGGAAAATACCCGTGTGTATAATGGTATGGCTGTTGAAATCATTTTGCGACAGCAGGTCCCGGGGCGTCACCGTGACCCCCAGCCACGAAGCCAGCGCCGTGATCGCCATCGCCAGCACGCCCCGGTGATCGAACCGGTAAGCCACGGCGAAAAACAATACCATGGGGATCAACGTAGCCAGACCGTAGCGCTCGCCAAAAAAATGGTATTGAACCTGCAAGTACCCTTCGAGAAGGAGAAAAGTGAGGCAGGCGAGCAGCAAAATATAGTCGTAATAAGGCGTCGGGCTTTCCACCTGTTCAAAGGTGAAGGGCCGCCGGCGTCGCGCGGCGTACCAAAAGCAGCCTGCACTGACGGCCCCGATCAATACGATCAATACCATGTGGCCGATCGTGTCGATGTTCTCGTAAATCAGGTAACCCAAGCCCGCGTTGATGAGCACCACGCCGAGATAGAGCAGCGTTTTTAGTTCCCAGTGGAGGGAGAAGGGCTTTTTTGCTTCGAAATGAGTGATTTTTTCGACGTCTTCGGGGGTAATGAGTTCCTGTTGGAGTAAGTTGGCGAGGATGTTTTTGTGCATTTCTCGTTTGTTTCTCCAAAAGTATGGCAATAGTTGCGTCCGCCGTTTATATGATTGTTGATTTTTGATGTCACGGTACACTCTACGCACTTCAAAAATCAACAATCATAGCCTGTCCCGATGAAATCGGGATAATCTGCAACCTTAAATTACAGCCTGTTTCCAATGCTTTTTGCCAACTTTGCCCTCCATTTCAAATCTCCCAATTTTAAATTTTATCCGACATGAAACTTCTCGACGGAAAAGTGGCGCTCATCACCGGCGGCTCGCGCGGTATCGGCGAAGCGCTGGTGCGCAAATTTGCCGAACACGGCGCCTCGGTCGCCTTCACGTATGTATCTGCCGGCTCGGCTGAGCGTTCGGACAAACTCGCCGCCGAACTGGGCCCCACCGTACGCGCCTACATGAGCGACGCCGGCGATTACGCCCAGGCCGAAGCCCTCGTCGGCCAGGTGGTCAAAGACTTCGGCAAACTCGATATCGTGATCAATAACGCCGGTATCACCCGCGACACACTTATGCTCCGCATGACCGAACAACAGTGGGACGAGGTGATTCAGACCAACCTCAAATCGGTGTTCAACCTCACCAAACACAGCCTGAAACCCATGATCCGTTCGGGCGGCAGCATCATCAATATGAGTTCGGTGGTGGGCGTGTTCGGACAGGCCGGGCAAGCCAATTACGCGGCTTCCAAAGCCGGTATCATCGGTTTTTCCAAATCTATCGCCAAAGAATACGGCTCCCGCGGCATCCGCTGCAACGCCGTGGCGCCCGGATTTATCGAAACGGAAATGACCGCCGTGCTCGACGAAAAAACGAAAGAAGGTTACCTGAGCGCCATTCCCCTGAAACGCCTCGGTACCGGCGACGAAGTGGCCAATACCTGCGTGTTCCTGGCCTCCGATATGGGCGCGTATATTTCCGGGCAGGTGATTTCGGTGTGCGGGGCATTGAATTGTTGAATCGGGGGAGTGCTGAAAAGTTGGCAGCGTGAAGCATAAACTTTGTGATGTATACTGCCGAGCCCTCCCCGTGCATATTTTGAATACCGTGGGTTTGTCATCCTGAGCGTAGCGAAGGAACCGGGGCGCAGCCCCGCAAATAGAAAACATATATAACCCCTATCTGTCGGGGGCTGCGCCCCCGTTCCTTCGCTACGCTCAGGATGACAAACCCACCGCAACAAATCTAAAATATGCGTAACCAATGCACGGCGGCAAACATCACATGAAAAAAGCGCCTCTTACTGCCATTTTACTGTGTATCCTCGGCATTTTCGGGCTGCCGGCCCAAAAGCCCGCTTTCCGGTTGGAAGAGGTGAACCTCCCGACCAACTCCCCTGTGGCAACCATTGACTGCCTTTTCGAAGATTCCAGGGGCTTTCTGTGGATCGGGGCTTACTCCGGTTTGTACCGTTATGACGGCTATGACATGTTGCATTTCCGGCATGACCCAAACAACCCGTTCAGCATCAGCGACAACAAGATAAAAACGATTGCAGAAACCCCCGAAGGCAATTTCTGGGTGGGCACCCAGGTCGGCCTGAATTTTTTCGATCCTAAAAGCCGGCGTTTCAAACATTATTCCGATACCACCCAATACGGCATTGGCAAAGTTGAAATACAAGAGATCAAACTGGACCGAAAGGGAGTGCTTTGGGTGGCGACCGTAGGTGGATTGTACACGTTGAACCCTGGTGAGGAACGGTTTGTAAAGCAATTCCCGGCGGCCCAAACCGGCGCGGTGAATATCCTATCCATCGAACTTGCCGGGCACGGCATTTATTTCGCCCAGGCCGGCCGGCTCTACTACCTCAAACCCGGCGGCGCTGCACAGCCGGTTGCGGTTCCCCTGCGTCAGGGCATTATTCGGAACTTGTATTCCACGCCGGATGGCCGGCTCTGGGTCGGCGCCTCGAACGGGCTTTTTTGTGCCGACCCTTCCACGCAACAGGTCATGGAAGTTGCATCGCTTAGAGAAATATCGGTTAACAGTATGGTGAAACAGGGCGACCGTTGGCTGGTATGTACCAATAAAGGGTTGTTTCTGCTGAATACCCAAACCCGGCAGGCAGAAGGGCCGGTGTATGTACAGCTGGAGGGCAAAAGCCAACCGGTCGACTATGTTCGCCGGAGTTTCAGCGCATCCAACAGGATTACCTGGTTTACGTCCGATACCCGCAAAATATATAAATCGGACGAACTCAAAGAACGGTTTCGCCATGCCCCTATCGATCTGATGGAACCGATGAAAATCCCCGCCGCTTTCAGTGAATTGTTTGAATACAGCCCGGGGGTGTTGCTTATCCCCAGGGCGGAAGGGGCGAGTCTTTTTGATATATATACGGGTAAAATAACCCCTTTTCCGTATAAGCCTTCTTACAACAGGCCGGGATGGGATAAAGGCGTAGTCTGTTTTTTGGAAGAAGCCGATGGAATGTTGTGGATCGGCACGGTGGGCGGATTGTTTCTGTTGGATAAAAACCGCGGCCGGTTTGAACCGCTCGAACGGCAATTCAAAGCAATGGAGCAACTGCAAGGTATCAGCATACGCAAAATCCATCGCGACCGGAAGGACAATCTCTGGCTGGCCACCTGGGACGATGGGCTGTTTAAAATTAACCTCCGGGCACAAACGATCCGCCAATACAACAACTCCATCGCCCATAAAACGGCTTACATCAGCGGCAGCCGCACCATTTTGGAGACCCGAAACGGTGATTTGTGGTTCGGTACACGGGGCGGCCTGCTCCGATACCTCGAAGACAGGGATTCTTTTCTGATATACCGGAACATCCCCAACGACCCCATGTCCATGAGCGAAAACACGGCTTTTTGCCTCTATGAAGATGCCGAAGGCAATATCTGGAGCGGTTCGTATGGGGGCGGGTTAAACCATCTGGACGTAAAAACGGGCAAATTCAAACACTACACCACCGACGACGGTCTGCTGAATAATAACGTGTTCAGTCTGATACCCGATGGTAAAAACAACCTTTGGCTGCTCAGTTTCAACGGAATTACGGTATTCCACCCGGCCCTAAAGACTTTCCGCACGTATACGCACGACCAGGGGCTGCTCAACACTGCCTTCGACGGCTTCCTGTACGGGAAAGGCCGCTTTTCCAATACCTTGTTTTTCGGAGGCACCAAAGGGGTGGATTATTTCAATCCAGACAGTGTGTCTGCCGGCCACGGCGCTCCAAAGGTTTGGTTCACCGGTTTCCGGCTATTTAACGAATCCGTGCCGGTATCGGCTGCAAAAGCGGAGAAAAGGGGGTTTGTGTTGCCTCAGGAAATCGGTTTTACCAAACAGATAACCCTCCGCTACGACCAGAACGTCATCAGTTTCGACTATGCCGCCCTGGATTACACCTCCCCCCAAACCATTCAATACGCCTACCGGTTGGTCGGATTCGACACGGCCTGGCAATATGTCGGGAATAAACGCAGCGTCACTTTTACGAACCTGGACCCCGGCGGCTATACCCTACGGGTAAAAGCCAGTAACGGCGACGGTGTGTGGGATGCCGATGAACGCAACCTCAACGCTATCGCGATCATCATCACCCCGCCCTGGTGGCGCACCTGGCCGTTCCGGATCGCAGTCATTTTGGGTATTGCGGGATTGGTCACGGTATTTTACAACTATCGCATCCGGCAAATCCGCGAGCGGGAGGCCATCAAAACGGCGCTTAACCGACGGATCGCGCAGGTAAAAATGGATGCCCTGCGTTCGCAGATGAACCCGCACTTTGTGTTCAATTGCCTGAGTTCGCTCAAGTTGTTTGTGGAAAAAAACGAAACGGAAAAAGCCTCCGACCATATCAGTAAATTTGCCACGCTGCTGCGCCGGGTACTCGACGATGCGCGAACGGACACGGAAACCGTCGCCCTGGAGCGCGAACTGGACACCCTGCGGCGGTATGTGGAACTGGAAATGATCCGCTTTAAAGAGAAATTTGAATTCCGGATGGATATTAACCCTGGCATTGACCTGCAAAGCATTGAAATTCCGCCGCTGATCCTGCAACCTTATGTAGAAAATGCCATCCTGCACGGCTTACAACACAAAACAAACGGCAAAGGCCTGCTGCTGGTAAAGATGGAGGAAGGCGAGGGCCATGTAAAAATCATCGTGGAGGACAACGGTGTCGGCCGGGAAGCAGCGAAGGCTATTAAAGCCCGAAACCCGGTACCGCAACAATCGCACGGCCTGAACGTAACCGCCGAACGCCTGGATTATTTTTCACAAAAATACCATATTCGTACCTCGGTGGAAACCACCGACCTGCGGGATGCCGCCGGCGCTACCGGAACCCGCGTAACTTTGACCTTTCAAACGGACTGATATGAACTGCATCCTCATCGACGACGAGGCCGATTGCCTCGAACTGCTGGCCCTGCTCATTCAAAAATACTGTCCCGAACTGCACATTATCGGACAATATGACCATCCGCGGGCGGCGATCGATGCCATCTGGGAAAAACGGCCCGACCTGGTTTTCCTGGATGTAGATATGCCGGAGATCAATGGTTTCGGGGTGTTGGACGCCTGCCGCGAAGTCCCGTTCCAGGTCATTTTTACCACGGCTTATCAGGAATACGCAGTGAAGGCTTTCAAATACAGTGCAACGGGTTATTTACTAAAACCCATCGACCGGAGCGATCTGTGGGAAGCCGTGCAAAAAGCGCGACATACGCAGTCCGTGCAGCAACTGGCGGAGCAAAGGGAAGTATTGTTCAATTATATGCACCCAACACAGCCCGGTAAAGAGAAAATTGCCCTGCCTACCGCCGATGGTATCGTCTTCCTGCCGGTGGCCGATATCGAATACTGCGAAGCCGACGGCAACTACACCAAAATTTTCGTGGCCGGCCGGCCAAAAGAGATGTTGTTCGTCAAACCCCTGAAAGAAATTGAAGAAATGTTGCAAGGAGGCGCCTTCTACCGGACGCACAACTCCTACTTAGTCAACCTGAAAAAAGTGCGGCAGTACATCAAAGGCGAAGGCGGCGAACTCAAAATGAACAACGATCAACTCGTGCCGGTAGCCCGCCCGAAAAAGCAGGAATTGCTGGAGCGGCTGAGCCGGATTTAGGGGGGCAGAAGTCTTTTGACACAACCCCAGGACGCCAACAACGGCGAAAAAATTGATGGAGATTAATATTTTTATGAATTTTCGGAATTGAATTCCGAAAATTCATAAATTTATTAAAAATATCCGATGATACCACGCCAACTTGAGGCTAAAGCAAATGAATTATTGGGGAAATATCCGCTCCTTGCCGTCACAGGTCCCCGGCAATCAGGTAAAACTACCCTGGCGCAAAGACTTCGGCCGGACTACGTTTACATCAACCTGGAACTAGAAGAAAACCGCAATTTCGCAGAAAACGACCCGCACGGTTTTCTACAGGCTTATCAAGGCGGTGTAATTCTGGACGAAGTACAATATGCGCCCTTACTGTTTCCATACCTCAAACACTACACCGATCAACGCGGAAAAACGGGAGAATATATCTTGGCCGGCTCGCAACAGTTCCTGTTGCTTGAAAAAATAACCCAGTCGCTGGCAGGTCGCGTTGCCTTGCTTCAACTGCTACCTCTTTCGCTGACAGAGCTGCAAATGGCCGGACTCCCCCCTGCTTCGGCAGAAGATTTCATCCTGAAAGGCGGATATCCACGCCTTTACGACCAACAAATTGAAGCAACAGACTTTTACCCCAGTTATGTGCGTACCTACGTAGAGCGCGATGTGCGGCAAATTGTAAATGTGACCGACCTGCGCTTGTTCCGGCAGTTCCTGACTGCCTGCGCCGGCCGGGCCGGGCAAATCGTTAATTTTCAGGAATTGGGCAATGTTCTGGGCATAGACTCAAAAACTGTAAAGTCCTGGGTAGGTATTTTGGAAGCCAGCTTTATCGTTTTTTTACTCCCATCGTATCATCGAAATTTCGATAAACGCATCGTTAAATCACCGAAGCTATATTTCTATGATACCGGACTCGTTTGTTCGCTGTTGAATATAAAAACTGTTGAGCAACTGAACGCGCACTTCGCCAAAGGCGCTTTATTCGAGAACATGGTAATTGTAGAACTGCTCAAACAATACCTACATTCCGGGGGCAACCCGGCTTTTTATTTCTGGCAAGACTCCAATATGCGTGAGATAGACCTATTGATAGAAGAAGGGGCCCAACTGAAAGCCGTGGAAATAAAAGCAGGCAAAACAATCAACACAGATTTCACTAAAAACCTCTACGCCTTCCAAACCCTCGCGGGCGCCGAAACCGTACAACTTTTTTTGGTGTATGGCGGCGATATGGCGCAACCGCGTAGTAATTTGCAGGTGTTGCCCTGGAACATGGCGGCCAAGATTGTCCAGGAAATCACTTCACGCCCCACCCATTCGGCCAACCCGCCTCCGGGCTCACAAAACTGAGTTTGCCTTCGGCATCTTCCGCCATCAGGATCATTCCCTGCGACTCGATACCGCGCATGGTGCGCGGCGCCAGATTGGCCAGCACGATCACTTGCCGGCCGATGATGGCCTCCGGCAGGAAGTGCTGAGCGATACCCGACACGATAGTGCGCTGTTCGAAACCCAGGTCGACGGTGAGTTTCAGGAGCTTGTCTGCCTTTTCTATTTTAGAGGCTTCCAGGATAGTGCCGGTGCGGATGTCGAGTTGGGCGAAATCGTCGAATTCAATACTTTCTTTTACAGGTGCGTAAGTCATTTTTTCTTCGGTTGGTTCGGCCGGAGCCGTTTGTTGGTTGGCCTGTTCGGCCGATTTTAGTTTTTGAATTTGCGCAGCGATTACCTCGTCCGGAACACGCGTAAAGAGGTGTTCTGCCGCATTCAGCGCGTGGTTGGGTTGCAGGATGGGGTTGCCTTCGGCCAGCTCGTTGAGCGTATCGAGCAATTCCCGGTCGTCGGTCAGGGCCGGCAGGTTCAGGAGGCCCCGGATCCGGTCGGCGGCAAAAGGCAGGAAAGGCCGCAGGGCTGCCGAGAGCGCCGCGACGTACTGCAAGCCGAGGTTGAGCACCACTTTTACCAATTCGGGATCGTCGCCGGCTATTTTCCAGGGTTCGTTGAACTGCAACAGGGCATTGCCGGCGCTGGAAATTTCCATCAGGATACGCAACGCTTCGCGAAAATTGAAGTGTTCAATTTCACGGCCCATTTCCTCCAGTTTGAGGTGCAGGCGGAGCAGTTCCTGGTCGAACGTCGAAACCTGATCGGCATCCCAGCCGCTTTTAAATTCGCGGCTTATATCGATGGCCGGCACCACGCCGGTGTAGTTTTTGTGCGTCAGCACCAGCACCCGGTGTACGAAACCCGCGAGGTTGCCCACCAGTTCGGCGTTGGTCGACTCCTGAAATCCTTTCCAGGTAAACTCGCTGTCGCGTTGTTCCGGCATGTTTTTGATCATGTTGTACCGGAGTTCGTCCTCGCGGCCGGGCAGTTCGGCCACGTATTCGTGTACCCACACGGCCCAGTTGCGGGAGGTGGAGAGTTTGTTTCCTTCCAGGTTTAAAAACTGGTTGGCAGGCACATTCACGGGCAGGATAAAATCGCCGTGGGCTTTCAGAATGGCCGGGAAGATCAGGCAGTGAAACACGATATTGTCTTTGCCGATAAAGTGGATCAGGGCGGTGTCGTCGCTTTTCCAGTAGGGTTCCCAGTCGACGCCGCGGTCGAGCGCCCATTGTTTGGTGGCGGAGATATAGCCGATGGGCGCGTCGAGCCAGACGTACAGTTTTTTGCCGGCTGAGTGCGGTATTTCATGCGGCACATCCACGCCCCAATCGAGGTCGCGGGTCATGGCGCGGGGTTGCAGGCCCTGGTCGAGCCAGGAATTGCACTGGCCTACCACGTGGTTTTTCCATTCAGCTGGGTCGTGCAGTTGTATGCCGTCGGCGCGGCCGGTATTGATCCATTCGCGCAGCCAGTTTTCGTGTTCGTCGAGCTTGAGGTACCAGTGCGTGGTCGGTTTCATCACCGGGGCCGAGCCGCTGAGGGTGGAGCGGGGGTTGATGAGTTGGGTAGGGCTGAGCGTGGAGCCGCACTTTTCGCACTGGTCGCCGTAAGCATCGGGATTGCTGCACACCGGGCAGGTGCCGATGATATACCGGTCGGCCAGAAACTGGTTGGCCGTTTCGTCGTAGTATTGGTCGCTTTCTTTTTCTTCGAACTGGCCGTTTTCGAGCAGTTTTCGGAAAAAATCCTGCGAGGTGGCGTGGTGCAGCGGCTCGCTGGTGCGGTGGTAAATATCGAAGTCGATACCGATTTTCTGAAAGGTATCGCGGATCATCGTGTGGTATTTGTCCACGATTTCGCGCGGGGTGACGCCTTCCTTCCGGGCGCGCACGGTGATGGCGGCGCCGTGTTCGTCGGAGCCGCACACGAACACCACGTCTTTGCCCATCAGTCGCAAATAGCGCACGTAGATGTCGGCGGGCAGGTAGGCCCCGGCTAAGTGGCCGATATGCAGGGGGCCGTTGGCATAGGGTAAGGCGGCAGTGACTAAGTATCGTTTTTTCATCGTTTCCTTTAAAGCGGCGCAAAAGTACGATGAAGGAAACAGAATTGAGCGGGGGAAAAGTTTCCAATGAATACAAACGAGTAAGGGCCTGCCCGAATGTTTTAGAAACCCTCCGGAAAAATATTTTTACAGCCACTCTCTTTCCCGCACCATCACCACCTCAATACCCGGTACCGTTCGTTCAAACCACTTGAGGGAGGCCTGCGTTTTGTCGCCGGTTTGGGTATCGCATTTAAAAAACAAATAGTACAGTTGGAGGCAATGACCGATCCGGTCGAGCAGGGCTTCGAGCGATTTTTGGCGGTTTTCCTGGCTGAATTGTTCGTGCTTTTGCGCCAGCCAGGCGTAGTAGGCATCGTCGTGGGTTTCCACGACGTCCAGAACGGCCCGGTCATCGGTCAGGGGTTCCAGAAAACGGCGGGCGAGTTGTCCGTGATGCCGCATCCAATCCCGCGGGCGGGAGCGGTCTTCGGCGTATTTAAAAGTATCGTGCGTGAAGGTGATCAGGCGCAACCGGCGGCGCATCGTATCGTCGAGGCTGGGAATTTTATCCACATTGTCGAGCACTTCCCGAATGTGAAACAGCACTTTCCCTTCCGGATGTCCGAAACGGGGTTCTCCCCAAAGTAAACCATGCCGGAAATCCGGCAAGGTCAGCAAGTGCTTTTCCAGGGCCGTTTCCGGGCGCAGCAGCGCTTCCAGCGCGTGTGGGTCGTCCAAAGGGCGTTTCATCCTCGGCGTTTGCGTTTGGTTGACAGGGTTGGTCTGTGTGAAAATAGAAACGCAAAGATCGTAAAAAAAGGAATGCCCGCCAGGGGTTTTCAGCCGGTTTATTAAGGGTTATAACCGCTTCGTTTTACATTTGGTATCCCTCAGAAAAATGGAACAAATAGCAAATATCTACTGCAGGAGTTACCGGCTTCCCGCAAAAAAACGCAACACCGCCAGCGGCTCCTCCTCATCGGGCGCCGACAACACGGCGTAGTATCTGCCGGGGGCCAATTTTATCTTCGTATTATAGGTAAAAACCTGGTCCTGAACGGACAGGTCGGCACTGAAAACAAATTTGCCGGCGGCAAAATCCGCTTCGCTGTTGTTGTAGATATGGAGTACCAAGGTGGCCATTTCCGCGGCGCGGCCTTTCAGGTGGAAATCGATTTTTCCATTTCGTAGCGGCAGGAGGGCATCGGGTTCCGGTTGCGCAACACTTAACTCCGCGTTTCCACCACGCACCTGCGTGCCGGCCATGGGATCGAGTGCCCGGTTGGGGGCGAAGGCCCGGCGGTCGGCAGCAGCCAGCGGCCCGGGGTCCGGCGCCCGGCCGGCAGGGGTATGGGGCGCCGTCGGCTGCACGGAATCCGGGCCGGGCAACGGATGCGGGGCGGGTTGTTCGGCTACCGCCGGCGGCTCGACCCGCGGCTGGAGATAAAACCAGGCGCCCACAGCCGCCACCAGCACCAGTACGGCGGCAGCGGCGGCCATCCGGAACGGCGAAAGCCAGACCCGCATGGCCGCCGGCCGTTTGTTTTCCGCCTGTTCCACTACGTCGGCTAATGCATCGAGCAGCTGTCGGCGTTGCCGGTTGCCGAGCGATCCGGCCATGGCTCGGTGTAGCGCAAGCATTTCGGATAACGCCGGATCATCACGGAGTACGGCCTCGAAGGCCTGGCGCTCGGGCCCGGGCATTTCGCCGGCGAGGTAACGTTCTATTTGTTCGGATTTTTCCTGATCGGTCGACATGATAA
>CAUJEY010000312.1 GCA_963169325.1 Bacteroidota bacterium | reverse complement strand
CGGTATCGTGGTAACGGAGAATATTTATAAAAAAATTGAAAAAGGCATGGATAAATGGACGGCGGCGCGCGAAGGCACCAATGAAATTTTCTTTGCCGTCATCTCCACGTCCATAACCCTGGCGGTAGTGTTTGTGCCCGTCATTTTTCTACAAGGCTTTACCGGGCGTTTGTTCCGGGAATTCGGTATTGTAGTTGCCGGGGCCGTGTTAATATCCGCCTTTGTATCGCTTACCCTCACCCCTGTGCTCAACGTCAAACTGACCCAGCGCAACCCACATGATCATGGCTGGTTCTACCGCTTTACCGAACCCTTTTTTGCAGGACTTGACCGGGTATACGGCCGGGCGCTGCAATCGTTCATGCAGTATCGGTGGGTCAGCTTTATCCTGTTGATCGCTTGTTTTGGCGCTATCTGGTATTTCCAGGGGACAATTAAAAGTGAACTGGCGCCTCTGGAAGACCGCAGCAGTATACGTGCCACCGTTGTAGCGCCGGAGGGAACCGATTTCGACGTGACGGAGAATATCATTTACCGGCTGACCGACGCGGTCATGGACTCCGTCCCGGAATACAAAATGATCTTCGGTATCACGGCTCCCGGACGCGTTGGCGCCGGCGGCTCTAACAGCGGCTTTATCAGCGTGGGGTTGGTAGAACCGCAGGAACGCGATCGCAGTCAACAACAAATTTACGATCAACTGGTGCGTATGACGCGGCGTATATCCGAAGCCCGGGTATTTCCTAACCAGGAACAAACCATTTCCACCAGTTTCGGCGCCGGCCTTTCGCTGCCGGTGCAGTTTGTAATACAAAACTTAGATTTCCAAAAATTAGAAGAAATCGTGCCCAAGTTCCTCGACGAGGCCCGGCAGGACCCCACCTTCGCCAATGTGGATGTCAACCTGAAATTTAATAAACCGGAAATCCAGATTGAAATTGACCGGCTCAAGGCTGCTGAATTGGGCGTGAGTGTGCTCGATATCAGTCAAACCGTACAGTTGGCTCTTTCCGGCCGCCGGTTCGGCTATTTTCTGATGAACGGCAAACAATACCAGGTAATCGGGCAAGTGGACCGCGAAGACCGCGATGAGCCCATTGACTTGACCACCCTGTATGTGCGCAACAACGCCGGCCAAATGATCCAACTGGACAACGTAGTACACTTTACCGAAACCAGCAATCCGCCGGTTTTATTCCATTACAACCGCTACAAAGCGGCAACTTTCAGCGCAGCCCTGGCGCCCGGCAAAACACTGGGCGACGGCATCCAGGCCATGGAAGCCATCGCCGCCCGCCAGCTCGACGATACGTACGCCACCGACCTGAGCGGTCCCTCGCGCGACTTCCGCGAAAGCAGCGGAAATACCTCTTTCGCCTTTTTCCTGGCGCTGGGACTAATTTATCTGATTCTGGCGGCCCAGTTCGAAAGTTTCCGCGATCCATTCATCATCATGATTACCGTGCCGCTGGCAGTGGCCGGCGCCTACCTGTCTCTGGCGCTCACGGATAATACCTTCAATATTTTCAGCCAGATCGGCATGATCATGCTCATCGGCCTGGTTACTAAAAATGGTATCCTGATCGTGGAATTTGCCAACCAGAAAATGCGAACCGGCATAGTGGAAACCAAAACCCAGGCGGTAATCGAAGCAGCTCAGGGCCGCCTGCGCCCAATTCTGATGACTACCCTGGCTACCGCGCTTGGAGCCTTGCCCATTGCGCTGGCATTCGGCGCTGCCGCCACTTCCCGTATTCCCTTGGGCGTTGTTGTGGTAGGAGGACTTATGTTCTCTTTGATGCTGACTTTGTTCGTCATTCCGGCCATGTATTCTTACCTGAGCGGGAAGAAGCGGGGATTGCCGGAGGCCTTGTTAGTAGATGATGTTGCGGAAGACGAACGTATGAAACAGCCTATTCCATCATAAACTTATACCTCGGCCCAATTTTCATAAACCCTTCCCTTTCATAAAACCGCAGCGTTTTATCGAATTCATCGCCGGGTGTGGTCACTTCGATGCGGGCCCATCCCTGCTGTTGTCCGATCTCTTTGGCAAAATCCATCAGCATTTTGCCCACGCCTTCCGAACGGTAGTCCGGAACCACGTACAACTCATTGATTACCCCATACCGCCCGCCCGCCGACAGGGAAATGGATTCAGCCACCGTAATCACGCCCACGGCATCTCCATCCTCATTCAAGGCTAATAAAGTGGAATGATGATCCGAGGCGTCGATGTCGGCAAAAATGTCAACAATATCTTCGAAAGTAAGGCTGTGTTCCACATCCTCGAACAACCCGGCTAAAAGGGCTGAGACAATATGTGTGTGCGACTCGTTGGCAACAATCAGAGAAATCATTTTGCAGTGGTTTGACGCAAAGAAAAGGAATATGTTTATTAAATATTTATTCCACCCGACTGAAAATCAGGAATTATGTAGTTCAAATAGAATAAAGGCGTTACCTTTGCGCCCGTTTTTCAAATATGGGGATTTTAAATGCGGTGGGTAATTTGGAAAATTCCACAATCCGTCATCTGAAATCCACCATCAAAACAGGGGTAACGGTTTCGCCCCAAAGTGAAACCGGCAACATTTTCAAGATTAAAAGGGCCTCAAAATCAACCGCTTACTTTATTATGTTACTAGACGACGAAAAAGAAATCACCCAAGACCCGGAGGAAACTCAAACACCGGCGGAAGAGACAACTGCTGAAACAGTGCCTGCCGCCGAAGAAGCCGTGGTAGTGGAAGAAGCCGCACCCGAAGTGGTTGCGGAAGAAGCACCGGTAGTGGAAGAAGCCGCTGCGCCTGAAGTGGTTGCGGAAGAAACACCGGTAGTGGAAGAAGTTGCGCCCGAAGTGGTTGCGGAAGAGGCACCCGAGGTGGTAGCCGCTGCAGACGAAGATGCCGCTGATGAAGCCGGCAGCGATGCAGACGAGGCCGAAGAAGAGGCCCCGGCCGCCGTAGCCATAGAAGAAGACATCGTTCCGGAGGAAGAGGAAGAAGAAGTGGAATTGCCGATCTTCGATCCGATCATACCCGGTGGCGACCACGACGATTTCAACTGGAACATGGACAAACGCGGCGCCATCGCTTATTCCGATGCCGACCGTGCCGACTACCTGAAGCAGTATGATGTCACGTTAAGCAATGTTGCTGAAAATGAAATCATCAGAGGTAGAGTAAGTGCCATTAGCGGCGGCGACGTCGTATTGGACATCAACTACAAAAGTGATGGACTGATTTCCCTCAACGAATTCCGCGACACGCCCGATCTCAAACAAGGCGATGAAGTGGAAGTGTACGTGGAAAGCCAGGAAGACAGCCAGGGCCAACTCGGCCTTTCGCGTAAAAAAGCAAAAATTCTGCGCGCCTGGGAAAGCATCGTCGACTCGTTCAAAAACGGTACGATCATCCGTGGTACGGTTATCAGCAAAACGAAAGGCGGCCTGATCGTCGATTGTGGCGGTCTGGAAACGTTCCTGCCCGGCTCCCAAATCGATATCAAACCGGTAATCGATTACGACCAGTATGTCAGCAAAGTGATGGAATTCAAAGTGGTCAAGATCAACGAGCAAATTAAAAACGCCGTGGTCAGCCATAAAGCCCTCATCGAAAGCGACCTGGCCGAACAACGCGAACAAATTCTCGCCAGCCTCGAAAAAGGTCAGGTACTCGAAGGTATCGTCAAAAACATCACCGACTTCGGGGCGTTCCTCGATCTTGGCGGCGTCGACGGCTTGTTGTACATCACCGACATCAGCTGGGGCCGCATCGGCCACCCGAGCGAAGTGTTACAGCTCAACCAGCGGATCAACGTGGTGGTACTCGACTTCGACGAAAACAAAAAACGGATCAGCCTCGGCCTCAAACAACTCACCCCGCATCCGTGGGAAGTGCTGCCGGTCGACATCACCGAAGGCGCCGTGGTTACCGGTCGCGTAGTCAATATCGAAGACTATGGCGCATTTGTAGAGATCATGCCGGGCGTGGAAGGCCTGATTCACATCAGCGAAATCAGCTGGGGCAATCAGAGCGTAAATGCCAAAGAATTCTTCAAAATGGGTCAGGAAGTGGAAGCGCGCGTCGTAACTATCGATCGTGGCGACCGCAAGATGTCCTTATCCATCAAACAACTCACGGCTGATCCCTGGAGCGAAATCGACGATAGTTTTGCCGCAGGCACCCGCTACACCGGTACGGTGAAAAACATGACCAACTATGGCATCTTCGTGGAACTGAGCGAAGGCGTGGGCGGCATGGTACACATCAGCGACCTGAGCTGGACGAAACGTTATGCTCACCCCAGCGAATTTACCAAAGTGGGCGAACCCATCGAGGTGATCGTGCTGGATGTGGACAAAGACAAACGCCAGATCAGCCTGGGCCACAAACAAATTGACGAAAACCCATGGGATGCCTTCGAAACCGTTTTCCCGGTAGGCTCCTACCACGAAGCCACCGTGCTGAAACGCGACGATAAAGGTGCAACCTTCCAATTGCCGCAGGGCCTGGAAGCTTTCGCCCCAGCCAAGCATATCAGAAAAGACGATGGCCAGGTCGTAGAACCCGGCGAAGAACTGACGGTGAAAGTCATCGAGTTCAATAAAGAAGATCGCCGCATTCTGGTGTCGCACACCCGTTACTTAGAGGATTTGAAATACAAAGCAGAAGCAGCCGTTAAAGCGGAACGCGCCAAAGAAGAAGGCGAAACGCAAAGCGCGGTGGCCGATGTTCAGAAGAAAGTAGAAAAAGAAACGCTCGGCGACCTCGCTGCCCTCGCTCAATTGAAAGAGCAGTTCGGCGAAGACAAGGACTAACCGAAGCAAATTACATGGATAAAAAAATCCCCCGCCGGCATATCGCTGCGGGGGATTTTTTATTGGTCATTGGGCGTCATTAGGTCGTCATTGGGCGTCATTGATCGTCATTGGGCGTCATTAGAATTGTACAGGCGTTCAATGACGACCAATGACGATTAATGACTAATGACGAACAATGACGATCAATGACCACGCATCAGCGTTTCCCGCCGAAAATTCCACCAAGGATTTGTCCGAACAGGTCGCCACCGCTTTGTTGTTGCTGGGGTTGTTGCTGTTGCTGGCCCCCGCCGATCACACCGCCCAATACCGAGCCGATCAAGTCACCGAAGCCACCCGATTGGGCGTTTTGTGCTGATCCCATCAGGATATTGGCCAACCCACCCAAATCGAGGCCGCCCGAGCTTTTGGCCCGTCCCAGCACGCTCATAACGATCGGCGCCAGGATTGGAAGCAATTTCATTATCTGACCCATATTAAGGCCGGAGGATTGACTGATTTGTTGTGCGGCAACCTCCTGGCGGTCGCCCAAAATGTGACCCAGGATACCGGCGCCATTCAGGGCGCTGGGAGCAGCAGCAGTATCGCCGCCTTGCATCATGCCACCTACCATACCCATCAGATCGTCCAACATACTGCCGTCATGGTCGCGGTCGAGTGCTGCGCCAAGGGAGGCAAGGCCGGATTCACTGGAGGCATTATTGGCCAAGCCGCCTACCAGCGTAGCAAAAACGCCGTTCGCCGCGACAGCAGTCTGCTCCTTGTCGGCGCCGATTTGTTGGCTGATCTGTCCGAGCATATCGTCGGAAAGTTGGCTTTGTAAGATTTCTATTAAATCCATACGTCAGATTTTTTTTTAATATTATGAAAAATGAATGATTGCAAAGGAAATAAGTTTTCAGGGCAAATTCCAGAATTGAGCGCTTTCGACGGAATTTATCCCAAAAGCAACAAAATTTCGGGGTACTTTTTTTCCAACAACCCGCAAAGCGGCATAAAATTGGCTTATTGAGCAAAATATTTTGATTCGAGCGCGCTAATTTTAAGAAAAGCGTGATTTTTACGCGGTCAGTTGGCCAACAAAGTACCATCAGGCAGCGTTCACCGAAACACCGAGCAGCAAATGGATTATCGCGCCGCCAAACATTTTATCCTGGCCAGGTTGCAGTCGGAACTCTCCGATCAGCTACACTACCATGGCTTGCACCACACCCTCGACGTACTTCGGGTGGCTAAATCCCTGTGTGCAAGCGAAGGGGTACATGGGCGGGGACTGGGACTGGTAAAAACTGCGGCACTGTTTCACGATTGCGGATTCGTGAAAAACAAACACGCCGGTCATGAATTCGAAGGCTGTCTGATTGCCCGTACAGCGCTCCCTGGGTTCGGTTACACCGGCGAGGATATAGAAGCGATATGCGGCATGATCATGGCCACTAAAATCCCACAATCACCGACCAACATTCTGGAAGAAATTATCTGCGATGCCGACCTGGACTATCTGGGCCGCGAAGATTTTTATCGCATCGGTGAAACACTCTTTGAAGAACTCGCCGCCTATCAGCTGATTACCGGCGAACAAGCCTGGAACCGCCTGCAGGTCAGCTTTCTTACCGGACACCGTTTCCATACCCACACCAATAAAACGTTACGCGAACCGGTAAAACAGCAGTATTTGGAAGAATTGAAGGGGCTGGTGGCGACGTACGAAGTCTGACCTATCCTTATCGAATTCAAATACGCAGTACCCGGATTACTGCCCGGCCAAACGCTGTGTCTATTTTACAGATATACCATCCGGAAGGCGATTCGTTATCAAAATGGAGGGGGATTTCATGTTGCCCCTCCTGTGCTTTGCCGCAGAACAGTGTCGTTCGCCGTGTGCCCGAAGCAGATTCGAGGGTAATAATTACATCTCCTGCTTCCGGTAATACCAGCCGCAAGGTGGCATTGTTCCGCAAGGGGTTTGGATAAATGAAGAGTGAGGCTGCCGTAGCTTCCAGGTCTTTCACTCCTATGCTTAAATCGGACAGGTAGCGCAGCAGTACAGCGTCGTATTCATCGCCGTTATAGGCAAATCCGGCCACTAATAATTTATTGTCTGTCTGAATGACCATGTCGCTGACCAAATCATTGAAACCGAAACAATCGGTCGTAGAGAAGCCGTCAATGCCGAAACCGGTATCCATCGAACCGTCCGGCAGCAAGCGGTACAAAATGATGTCGGATTGGCCGGAAGTGTTATTTTCCGGCCCGGCCACCAAAATCTTGCCGTCCTGCTGCAATGCTATCGAGGTGCCTGTTGACAGATAATGAAAAATAAATTCCGACTGGCCAATGTCAGGTAAAAAAAGGCGCCCGTTTATTCCAAAATCGATATCTTCGTTTCCATTGGGCAGCAATCGCAATACCAGAAGCCTGGAGTTTTGATCCGGCAGGTTGTAATTTGTGGCTGCCACCAAAATGCGACCTTCGTTGTCGATTGCCAAATCCCAGGCAGCATCCTGTGCCTGGTAAAATTTGATTGTTTTTCGGCCGGCGATGCCGAAACCCTGGTCCGGCAAACCTTCTGGCGTCAGCCGGGCCAGGAAAATATCAAAGTTGTAGGCACTGTCGGCCCATACGCTGCCGCAAAGCAATACCGAACCATCTTTTAAAACCTTTTGTGCATGGATCTGCTGCAACCATGAGTTACCGACCAGGGCGATGCCATGCTGCCCCCAGGAGCTATCTGGTACGCCATCGGGCAACAACCGAAGCGAAAACCCCTGATCGTCCTGGCCCTGTATGGACAGCTGTCCGCAAATCAGCATTCTTCCGTCTGATAAAAATTGCAGACCGGTTGGTCGAATTCCGGAAGCCTGCGGAATGGTCAGTTCCAGTACTCCGCCCGGGCCGAATTCAGGGTCAGGAGCGCCGGTAAGGGCATCGCACTGCCAGAGTGAAAGGGTATCGCCGTTGGGGGTTTGTCCGGCTACAGTTACTTTGTGGTCCGGCTTAAGTGCCAGTACTCTGGCGAATCTGTACGACATCGAGGGTTCCGGTATCCGAACCACTCCATTTATGCCAAACAGCTTATCGCGGCCACCCCCGGGCTCATATTTTACCACAAAGGCCTCATTCGGGTTACCGTAAGCATTATGCGCCACATAAATATGGCCGTATGTGTCCAGCGCGATATTGGCCGGCCTATCGTTCCCTGCCGGGAAATTTATACGGCTAATCCCGGGTGAAAATGTTCCGAAAAGCGAGTCCGGTTGCCCTGTTGATGTTATCCGTGAGATCGTAAAATCAAAACTGTAGGCGTCATTCATATAGCCCGCGATCACTGCCTTGCCATCCGGTTGCAGCGCCACGCCATAGCAGTTCCGTTCTCCCGTGGCCACATTACTGATTATGAGGCCCTGATCTCCAAAGGTATTATCCGGTTTTCCTTCGGGGCTATACCGCGTAATGACGGACTGCCAAATATGCCCTAAAGGCCGGGCCCCGCCAACTCCGGTGAAAAAGCCGTCGGGGCCAATGGCCAGACTACTGAGATGGTCCTCTGCACTACCGGCATCCCGGACCACGCGGCCGTTCACGCCAAAACTCGAATCCGGCAAACCACCGGGCAACAAGCGCACCAGCAGCAAATCACTTTTATTGCTTTTCGCAATAGTTCCCCCCAGCACCAGTTTGCCATCAGGCAGCAAAACCGACGAAAAAAAAGAAACATTAAAACCCAGTATACCATAGGTCGCTTGTCCGCTATTAGCATAGGTTGAATCGATCGTGCCATCCGGCCTGAGCCGCAATACAACGCCATAATTCAGGCCGGGCGTAACCCATTTGAACCCCGTGGCCAATATATTGCCATCAGGTAGCGCATGCAGCTGATACAGGTAATCGCTTCTTGGGCCGAGCGTCAGAATAGCCATTCCCGCGTTCCCAAAGGTATTATCTGCTGTACCGTTTGGCAGCAACCGCATCATCAAACCCTCTGTGTAGCCGCCGGGTACTAGCTCGGACACTTCTCCCCCCAGGAGGATTTTATGGTCTGGCAAAACCAGAATAGTCCGAAAAGCGGCGTGTTGATCTAACTCAAAGAAACCCTTAAACCCAAAATCCGGGTCGGGCTGGCCATTTTGCAGGAGGCGCAATACAAAGGCGCGCTGAAAAAAGTTTTGCCTGATTTCTCCCGCTATCAGGATTTTTCCATCCGGTTGGATAGCAGTCGTATAAGTAAAATAATGGAAGCCGTTTTTTTCAAACCGCGACAAGCCGTTCTGGCCAAACTCGGGGTCTGGAGCGCCAAGGCTATCCAATCGGGCTATTAACAGGGCAACCTCCTCCCCATCGTAGCTATTCCCTGCCACCACTATTTTTGCATCGGGCAGAACAACTACCTGCCTGGCAATATCCTCGCTATGGCCTAAATTGGTGAAAACTTTTCCGGCGGCGCCGAAATTCATATCCGGCAGCCCGGATGTTTGTGCATGTGCGCGTGTCGCAGCAAACCACAAAATAATCGAAAGTATTTGTCTCATTTTAAGATGGTTATAGTTGTATAGGAACTGGTTTATACGAAATCGTATAAACAAATGTAGAAAATACCCGCTAAAAGGTGAAAACCGCCGGTTCGGAAACCCAGCGGTACTGCCGCCGCGACCCGGCGGTGCCCTTCGCCTGAAAATGCCAGGCGCCTTTCGGCAAATCTCGTACAGAAACTTCCACGCTGGCGGCACCATGGCTGCGTAGCGATCCTGTTGCCCAATCTACGTTCGGATAAGTGACCGGCAAGGGTATTTCCCGCCGATTGACCGGTTTCCCTTTTTTATTGGGTTGGTAGAATTCCAGGATCGGTTGTTCATACAGTCCTTCGACGCCGGATTGTTGATAAAAAAAGAACCGAAGCGTTTGCTTCAAACTGTCGTAGTAAAAACTATACAGCGTAACTAATACCCGGCCTTCGTTGCCGGAAACGGCCTGCCATTCGGCGGCCGTACTGTTTCGGACAATAATTTCGGACAAGGTATTTCGCCGCTCGCCAGGGGGCTCCAGTTGCCTCAACTCCTGAAAAAACGGCATGGCATCAGCAACTCTTTTGTTCCCTTCGAAATCGAAGGCCAGCAATCCGGCTGCATTGACGGCAAAACCGCGGTGATTTTGATCCAGGCTGGGATACAGTTTCCGGATTTCCCCAAATAAAGCGGCACGCTCCGGATTGGGCAAGGTATTGTCCCAACAGGCATCGGCAAAAAAATGCAGGGCCGCTGTTCGTAATGCAGGCTCCAGGGTGATGTCCTGTCCCTTTTCCAACAAAAATTTCAAGCCGGCAACATCGCTAAAAGGTTGGGGCAATTCGCCCAGCTCGCTCCATTCCGAGCGCGCCAGTATTTCGTCCGGGAACATACGCCGGTGACGCAAAACGACTTCCCAGGCTTGTTGGTGTATGCCGTTGCACAGTATCCAGTTGAAGGGCAAATCCCGGTACCAATACCAGTTGTCGGGGTTGTGCCCGTTGGTGAGTTCGGTTTCGTGGCGGGCGATCCAGGCAAAAAGTGAATCGTTTTGCACCCACGGGTTTTCTATTGCCCGCAGGGCAAACAGCGTGTCGACCCGCCGGATGTCGTGTTGCGCTTGGGCCAGTAATTCGGGCCAGCGTGTACTGGTATCGCAATAAAATTGATAAGAACCGGGATTCTCGTTCTGAAACGGATGAAAGATGTTTTGCTGTTGGTCGAGCAGGCGAATACCGGAAAGGCTTATTCCGGCGCAGGCGCCGTGAGGGGCTTTCCGGCTGTAGGCTTCCTCATATTGCTCCGCCGTCATTCCCTGGCAAAAAAGCAGTAGCCGGCGAAGTGTAGAGGAGCCGGAACACCTGCTGGAGCGGTATTCCCTGTTGCCGTGCGGCCAACTGTACGCGGTTCCGGCATTTACCCATACCGTATCGCCGGCCTGGAACAATCGACTGCGAAAAATTTGTGTAATGCGCACACGCAACCAGGTAGCATCGTAGTGCCGGTTTTTTCCTAAAAATAAAAAAGCGGAATCGGGGTACAAGGGTTCAGCCTCCCATATTTCGTCGCTCCTGACGGTGAGGGCCAGAAAAGGGAGCGTGGGGAGTTCTTCGGCGGGAAGAGAGGAGTGGGCAAGCAAGAAGAGGAAGACAAATGGGGTAAAATGTTGCATAAATGGCAAAGAATATTAAGGTTTTCGTTCCTTATTCCGGCGCAAGTAAAAACTCTTCCAGATAGTTTTTAGGGTGAATAGCCGTAAAAGTCGCTTCCGGGTATGCGTTCAGAAAAGTTTTTGGCGCGCGCACGTTTTTTTCAGGATTCCATTTGAACTCGTAGGCGAAGAGGCGGCCGTCATATTCTTCAATGTAGTCGATTTCCTGTTGCTCTGTTGTGCGCCAGAAATATTCGTTTCTAAAAAGTTTGTGGTGCCTATTGCGTTTTATGCGCTCGCTAACCATGAAGTTTTCCCATAAAGCGCCAACATCGGTTCGCATGGCTAGCGGCTGGAAATTTCCGATCAGCGCATTCCGGATACCGTTGTCATAGAAATATACCTTGCGGCTGCGTTTCAATTCGTTGCGGAGGTTCCTGCTGAATGATAAATGCCGGAAAACGATGAATGCCTTTTCTAACAGATCAAGGTACCGTTGAACCGTAGCCTGATCACTTTCAATAAAGCGGGCCAATTCCCGAAATGAGATTTCTGAGCCCATCTGCAACGCCAAACCTTTTAACAGTTTTTCCAATAGTTCAGGTTTTCTGACATCCTGAAAAGAGAAAATATCTTTGTATAGATAATTGATACTCAGATTACTGAGTAGTTCTTTTTCGCGCCCTGGATTGTTGATAACATCGGGGTACATACCATACAACATCCGGTTGTGCAATTGCATGGACTCTTCCAGGAAGCCGTTATTCGCAACCAATTCTTCTGTTGAAATGGGCAATAATAAATATTCCCATTTCCGTCCGGTAAGTGGCTCATTGATAATATTGGATAACTCAAACGCGGATGAACCACTGACTACCAGTTGTACTTCTTTAATTTGATCGGTAAATATTTTGAGCGTGATTCCAATATCTCTTACCCGTTGCGCTTCGTCAATGAAAAGCATTTCAGCATCGGCAACCAGCCTTCGCAAACGTTCTGGATTGGTAGTAGAGAGCGCCTCACGTATTTCCATTACGTCGCAGTCGAGCCAACGGGTACGTTTACCGGCTTTGGCTTCTAACTCACGAAGCAGGGTTGTTTTGCCAGATTGCCTGGGCCCAAGTATAATAATAGCTTTGCCGCTACCAATTTTCTCCAATGCTATTCGAAAAAGCGTTCGTTGAATGTGCATAAAAATATTTTTACAGATTGTAATCTGCAAAAATGGCATTTATTTTAGTTTTTAGTCAGCAAATTTAGTTAAATAAATTTCCTATTTCACCACAAACGTCTTCCTTTCCGCTCCAATCCCCGTCATCGTCAGCCCTTTCCAACCCTTTGGCAATTTCGTCTTCATCTGCACAATCCCGCCGGGCGTAATATCCAACCCGCCGAAACCCATCAGGGTCGCCTGCAAAAAGCCGCCGGCGCCTGTAGCGAAATACGGATTAGTGCCGCCGGCCGTTTCGGCCAGCACACCGAAGGGCGGCACTTCGTTGGGTTTGTAACTTTTCACCCACAGGTCGTAGGCACGTACGGGGTCGCCGCCGCGCGCGGCCAGCAGGGAAAGTATGGCGTTGCCCATGGCCGGGCCGTCTTTGGCCATACGCGGTTCGTAATAGTCGAGGTCCTTTTTCACCTGTGCCGGGTCAGTCACCACCCGGAGCGGGTAAGCCAGCAGGTTCACGTCGGCCTGTTTGATATTGACGCCGTCGTAGGTGGCGTTTTCGCGGGTGACGCCGTCGGGAAATTTCAGGATGGGAATATTATCGGCCACATGCATCCAGTCGGGGTCGGGGCTGAGGCCCAGTTCCCGGGCGGCATCGGTGGCGTAGGCAAGCGCGGTTTTGGCCATCCCGTTGGTGAAGGCGTTGTTGTCGATATTTTCCTGCCATTCGTTGGCGCCGATCACGTTGTTTATATCGTAGCGGCCGGGTCCGTTGCGTTCCACCCGGCTGGCCCAGAAGTCGGCCACTTCTTTGAGGATCGGCCAACCGCGGGTACGCAGCCAATCTTTGTCTTTGGTCACTAAATAATACTGCCAGGCCGCCCAACCCACGCAGCCCGAGATATGCTGCTGAAACGGCCCGGTGAGTGCCCAAACCGGCGTTTCCTCCTGGCCGGTGGTGGTGCTTTCCCAGGGATACATGGCGCCTTTATAGCCGTGTTCGAACGCGTTTTGTTTGGCGGCGCCGAGCAGTTGAAAGCGGAATTCCAGCAGGGAGCGGGCAATTTCGGGATGCAGCACCAGCAGGGGCGGGTACATCCAGAGTTCAGTATCCCAGAATACGTGGCCGTTGTAGCCCAGTCCGCTCAGGCCCATCGGCGAGAGGCTCAATGCCGTGCCTTCGCGGGCAAAGGAATATAGGTGGTACATGGCCGAGCGCACGGCGCGGGCCTCTTCCACCGGGCCGTCGATCTCGATATCCGAAGCCCAGAGTTTATCCCATTCGCCGCGATGGCGTTTCAGCAGGCGCTCGGTGCGCTCCAGGGCAGCGTAGATAGTGAGGCGTTCGGCTTCGTTGTGGGCATCCACGGTGTGCGCGGAGGAAATGACGGTGCCCACCACGGCAAACCGGTACGTTTGGCCGGCTTTGAGTTTTTTATTAAATTTGAGCAAATGCCGGTTGTAGTCCCAGTCTTCATGGATCAACGCGGGCTCCTCGCCGTGTTTTTCTTCAAATACAAAACTGTTGCTGGCAGCCACGGTGTATTTGCCGCTCGGACTTTTACCCACCGAAGTCAACAAGGAGATCAGCACATGCGGCCGGTCGATCTGCGCATAGTAGTTGCGCACGTCCTGTAAAATATCGGGCGACTCTATGACCGACATGGGCGTGATGGTCACGTCTTTTTTTGCGGTGATTTCCACAATGCTCAGCGCACAAAAGGGCAGGTGCCGCAGCGCCATGACGGTGTGGCTGACCGCAATTTTGTCGCCAACGTTGAACGTCGTCGTCAGT
>CAUJEY010000311.1 GCA_963169325.1 Bacteroidota bacterium | reverse complement strand
TCCACCAACAACGACAATATCGTGGAAGCCAGTGAAAGCGGTCTGCTGGTAGGCTCCACCTACCTGATCCGGGTGCAGAGTTTTAACAACAGCGACGGCACCTTCCAACTTTGCCTGAACAACTACAACCCGCCCGTAATTCCCACCTCTGACTGCCCCACGGCATCGGTTTTGTGCGACAAATCGCCTTTTGTCGTACAAAGCGTAACCGGCGCCGGTACTAATATTTCAGAACTAAACGACGCAACCTGCTTCTCCAATGGTGCGCCCGGCAATTTTGAATCCAACTCCACCTGGTTCGTCTGGATTTGCTCCAAATCCGGCCCCCTGACCTTTACGCTTACCCCCTTGAGCATTGCCGACGATCTGGATTTTGTGTTGTACCGCCTGCCCAATGGCCCAGGCAATTGCCAGGGCAAACAAGTGGTGCGCTGTATGGCCTCGGGCGAATACCCTTACCAAAGCCCCTGTATGGGGCCCACCGGACTACGGGTCGGTGAAACTGATATCAGCGAAGATGCCGGCTGCTCCGACGCCGGCGACAATGCCTGGCTGGCGCCGTTCGATATGGTGGAAGGTGAAACGTATGCGCTTTGTGTCAATAATTTTACAACAAGTGGCAACGGGTTTTCCATTGAGTTTGGCGGCGCAGGCGAGTTTCTCGGTCCCACCGCGCAATTTACCACCGTGCCGGCTGCCGTTTGCCTGGGTACTGCGGTGCAGGTGCAGGACGCTTCCACCTTCCCGCTCGGCAGTATTACGAGTTGGAAATGGAGTTTTGGGGCCGACTCCGACCCCGGCGTCGCTACCGGTCAGGGCCCCCATACGGTAACGTTCAACACCCCCGGCCAGCATCCGGTTGTGCTTCAATTGGAAACCGACCTGGGCTGCCGGGTAACCGCTATTCAAAACGTACTCATCTATCCGGATGTAGAGGTGGATACCGTGATTTCTGCGCCGGAATGTAACGGCGGTGACAACGGCGTGATCACCATTTCCAACATAAAAATGGGCACGCCGCCCTATCAGTACAGCTGGGAGGGCGGCCCGTTCGGTCCGAATAATAGCTTGTCGAACCTGACGGTTGGGGTCTATAACCTCGTCATCCGCGACGCCAACAACTGCGAAACGGAACTGGATATCAACGTAAAAGAACTTGAGTTAACCGTGGCGCCCGACGTAACAAAACCCTTATGCACGGGCAGAGACAATGGGGTCATTAAATTGAACGTCACCAATGGAACCGGCCCTTACCAGTTCGACTGGGGCAGCGGGTTTATTCCAAACAATATGCAAGGCGGATTTGCCGCCGGGGTGTACACTATTTTAGGCCTCGATGCCGAACTGTGCAAGGGTACTTTTACGGTTACCGTGACCGACAATCCGCCCGTCACCTTGTCGATGGACACGATTAACGTTTCCTGCTTCGGCGCCGCCGACGGCGTCGGGATCGCCATACCGGGTGGGGGCGTCGGCAACTTTACGTATTTGTGGAGCGACAACCAAATCGATGAAGAAGCCAGCGGATTGGCCCCCGGCCAATACTCGGTGACGGCCAGTGATGCTAACGGCTGCACCATCGTCGGAGCGGTATTTATTACCGAACCGCCGGACGTAGCCATTTCCTTGCTGGATGTTGTTAATTTGCTTTGCAACGGCATCCCTACCGGGGAAGTAACCGTGGAAGGCGCCGGCGGCCGACCGCCTTTTACGTACAGCGCCGACGGGCTCACGTTCAGCGCCTCGGGCAACCTTACCGGTTTGCCGGCGGGCGATTATTGGATAAAAGTTAAAGATTCGGGCGGCTGCCTCGATTCCGTAGCGGCGACCATTTCGCAACCACCCCAGTTAGCCGTCATTGCAGAGCCGGCAGATACCACGCTCGACCTGGGGTATTCCGTTCAAATTCAAACGCTTACACTGCCGGTGGGCCGGCCGGTCACGTATCAGTGGACGCCGCCGTTAGGCTTGAGCTGCACTGATTGCCCCGACCCGATTATCGTAGCCATCAACGATGGTTTCTACGTTATCCAGATTACGGACGCCGATGGCTGCGTGGCTTACGATTCGGTGCGTATAATGGTCGATCGCGATCGCCCCATCTATGTGCCCAATGTGTTCAAACCTGATGGAACCTTTCCAAACGATTATTTCACCCTGTTCGGCGGTCCGGCGGCAGTGAGTATCGAACTGATGCGCATTTACGATCGCTGGGGTAGCCTGGTTTTTGAAACACAGGATATCCCGCTCGGCGAACCCAATTTCGGCTGGGACGGCAAGTACAAGGGCGAACTGATGTCGGGTGTGTTTACGTTCTATGCCACGGTGAGATTCGTAGATGCACAGACGCGGCAGTATGAGGGAAGCGTAACGGTGGTGCGGTAAGTTCAGAACATTTTCACAAACTGATCGAACAGATACCGCGCATCATGCGGGCCGGGGCTGGCCTCCGGGTGATATTGCACGGAAAACGCGGGTTTGTTTTTCAGCCGGATACCTTCCACGGTGTTGTCGTTCAGGTTGATGTGTGTGGCTTCCACAAGGCTGGGCGAGTCGTACACCGCTTGTTCCAGTACGCCGAAGCCGTGGTTTTGGCTCGTCACTTCGCAAAGACCGGTGATCAGGTTTTTCACCGGATGGTTGATTCCCCGGTGGCCGTGGTGTAGTTTGTAGGTGGGCAGGCCGGCGGCAAGCGCCAGTATTTGCTGGCCGAGGCAGATGCCGAAGAGAGGCTTTTCATCGGCGAGCATCTTTTTAACTAAGTCTACCGCATAATCCATGGAAGCCGGGTCGCCGGGTCCGTTGGACAGGAAGTAGCCGTCGGGGTTCCAGGCTTTTACTTCTTCAAAATTCGTGCGGGCCGGGAATACTTTCAGGTAGCAATTCCGGTCGGCAAGGCAGCGCAGGATATTCTTTTTTACGCCGAAATCCATCACCGCGATACGATGCGGGGCCTCGGGGTCGCCGATGAAGTAGGGCGTTTTGGTGGTAACGTGGCTGGAAAGTTCCAATCCGGCCATCGGCGGCGTGTCGCGCAGGCGTTTTTTCAGTTCCTCTACATCGTCGGTTTCCGACGAGATAATGCTGTTCATGGCGCCGCTCATGCGGATATGTTGCACCAATGCGCGGGTATCCACGTCTGCTATGGCGACGAGGTTTTCCTGTTCAAAATAGTCCTGGATCGTTTTATCCGCCAGAACGCGGCTGTACGGGATATTGAAATTGCGGCACACAAAACCGGCGATTTTGATGCTTTCGCTTTCGACTTCTTCGGTTTTGATCCCGTAGTTGCCGATATGTACATTGGTGGCTACTAGAATCTGGCCCGAATAGGAGGGGTCGGTAAAAATCTCCTGATAACCGGTCATGCCGGTATTGAAACAAATTTCGCCGGTGGTCGTGCCTGTTTTTCCGGCGGCCCGGCCCGTAAAAACGGTGCCGTCTTCGAGGAGGAGAGTCGCTTTTGTCATTGGCGCGCAAAGGTCGGTTAAGGGGAGGGGTTTTCCAAATGTGGGT